>JAYYEV010000042.1:0-56982 GCA_036159515.1 Bacteroidota bacterium
GTGCTATAAAGCAACTTGTTATGCAACTACTTCACACTTATCAAAAATGCTTAACCTTTCGGAGGATAAATTTACAACCACCTTTCAATCTAGGCTTGGTAGAGATCCATGGTTAGAGCCATATACAGACCAAACTGTAGAATATCTAGCCAAAAAAGGAGTGAAAAAAATGCTAGTATTCTCTCCAGCATTTGTAGCAGATTGCTTAGAAACCATACTAGAAATTTCAGAAGAAAACCAAGAAATCTTTATAGAAAATGGCGGAGAAAGATTGGATTTAGTTCCAGCACTTAATGATAGTGAAGATTGGGCTAAATGTGTCGTTAAAATAATCCAAGACTATATTTAGCCTTGGAAGTTGTAATTGGAGAGGACCATTTCAAAGGAATTCATGATCAGTGGATTTCAAAAGAGAAAAATGACCCATTTGATAGTCTTGATGATTTCCTAAATAAGCATTCGGGTAAACACATCCTAATTTTTATATCCTATGATGTGAAAAATCACATTGAAGATCTCCAAACAAATCATAAAAATGTCCTTAAATTTCCTTTAATACATTGTATTGTCCCAGTTGAAAAACATCGTTTCAAAGGGTTTGAATTTGAAAAAAAAATGAATGAAGATCACATTCAATTTGAACCCAAAATTTCAAAAAAGAAATATATTGAAACGATTAGGAAGATCAAAAATCATATTCAAAATGGGGATTTTTATGAAGCTAACTTTTGTTACGAATGGACTTCCAATGTTAAAAATTTTAACGCTAAAAACATTTTTGGGAAATTATCAAACCTAACACAAGCTCCATATAAAGTATATGCTGATTTAATGCAACATTATGTCCTAAGCGCAAGTCCAGAACTTTTTCTAAAAAAGAGAGGTAATCAATTATTATCTAGTCCAATCAAAGGGACTCGCAAGAGAATGACTGATGAAACAAGTGACAATGAGATTAAAAAGGAGCTTCATGAAAATACAAAAGAAAGAGCAGAGAATATCATGATTGTTGACCTAGTCAGAAATGATTTAAGTAAAATTGCTAAGCGAAATACCGTAAAAGTGAAAGAGCTTTGTCAGGTTTATACATTCAAAAATATACACCAGATGATTTCCACTGTCTCATGCGATTTGAAAAATAATGTATCTTTTGGAGATATCATAAAAGCAACATTCCCAATGGGGTCAATGACAGGTGCACCTAAGTTAAGAGTAATGAAATTAATGGATAAATATGAACCCTCTAGAAGAGGACTTTACTCTGGATCTATCGGAATAATTAAACCTAATGGCGATTTTGATCTCAATGTGGTAATCAGAACCTTGATTTACAATAAAGCAAAACAGCTCTTATCATTTCATGTTGGTGGTGCCATAACCATTCAAAGTTCGGCTGAAGACGAATATGAAGAAACATTAATAAAAGCAGCTTCACTTTTTAAAGCATGTAAAAATGATTGATTATCAAAAAACTTTTTTAGCCTTTTTACATGAAAACAATATTCCTTGTAGTGAAACCTTTTTAATAGGAGTTTCGGGTGGGGTAGACTCTATGAGTTTATTACATCTATCTCAAACTTGTGGTTTAAAAGTGATTGCCGCACATGTAAATTATCAACTTAGAGAAAAGGAAAGTGACTTAGACGAAGAATTAGTCTTTGATTATTGCAATACGAATAACATCGAATTATTTACAAAAAGAGTAGATATAAGTAAGAATATTCAAGTTGAAGCTAGAGAAGTTCGATACACTTTTTTCCATCAAATAGCTTATCAAAAAAAATGTAACTATATTATTACGGCACATCATCAAAATGATGATCACGAAACTTTTCTTCTTCATTTAATAAGGGGTAGTGGAATAAAAGGGCTGAAAGGTATTCCAAAAAAAAGATCCATTATCATTAGACCTGGAATGTGCTTTAATAAAAAACAATTATTGGACTATGCAAGGATAAACCAAGTACCATACAGAGAAGACCATTCAAATCACGAAGTTAAATACGACAGAAATTTTTTAAGAAATAATGTACTAAACCCTATTTATAAAAGGTTTGGTAAAGCCGAAACAGGGATAACGCAATCAATGCAATACATTAAGGAAGATTACATCCTTTTAGAAGATTTAATTAACGAAAAAATAGAAAAGTATATTGAATATGATGATGAGGATATCAAAATCCACCATGATAAATCCATAAACCCACTGTGTTATATTCATTATATAAAGGCATTTGGATTTAATCATGATCAAGCTGAAAATTGGGTGTCAAACCCAAAACAATCCGGTAAAATAATGGTCAGTGCGGAGTTTCAAATTACTCAAGATAGAAACACCTGGATTATAAGTAAGAGGTTGAAGAAAAAAGAAAGAAAAGCTGAAATTTCAAATGATTGTAAAATGATTAAGGATCCCTTAGGATTATCATTTCATTTTTCTGCAATAATTCCAAAAGAATTTAAAAAAACAAACAATGTGGTGTTTTTGGATGCAGACAAAATATCTTTTCCATTAACAGTTAGACTATGGGAACATGGAGATAAAATAAGACCACTTGGGATGAAGGGATCAAAAAAAATTAGTGACATTTTAATTGATAATAAAACACCTTTAATTGAAAAAGAAAAAACCTATGTAGTCACTTCAAATGGACACATAATATGGTTAATTGGATATACCATGAATGATCTATTTAAAATAAATGATAGCACTAAAAGGGTATATAAAATTGAACATATTTCAAATTAGCTGCACATTAATTCTTGCATTTTTGATGGATTTTTTGTAAATTATCTATTCATAAAAATGATTTTACACATATGACTACTACACCCATTATCATAGAAAAAGAAAATGTTGTTGACTTACAATTTCCGGGTATCCCCATAGAAAAATCTAAAGCTGATATGAACAAACTCATACAGAAATTAAGAAGATCGATGGTCTTAGGAAATATTCATAGAACTAAAATGAGAATCATTTTTGAGGATAGTGAAGGATTAAAAGAAGTAAGAACAACGATATGGGCAGTAGGTGATAAAAACATTGTGCTTAAAAAAGGGGTTGTTATTCCAATTAACAGAGTTGTGGATGTTATTCTTTAACAATACTTGATATTCATCATATAATTCTTGCTTCAAGAGAATTTACTTGTAAATTTGGAAATTATTTCAAACGTATATTTTGAAGAAAATTTTATACTTTTTCGTTTTCAACTTCACATTAATTTTTGCCTCAACTACAATTGCTCAACATACGATTGACTCTTTAGTTAAGAGGGAAGTTCTTGTAAAAGAAAATCCTAGGGATAAGGTTAAATACCGTTTGTCTTTAGAACAAGATGGATGTGAAGCATATGTTGTCGCAAACATCCAAATTATTGAAGGCTGGCATATTAATGGTGCCAATTTACCAATGGATTGTTATTCATTACCAACTGAAATTACATTAACTCAAGACACTTTACTTTTTACGGATTCTGATTCTATAATTGAACCAAAATATGATGAAATTTATGATAAGGTAGCAAAAGAAATGTTGTACTTACATGATAGCACTATCACTATGAAAAAGAAAATAACGCTTTTAACAGATAGTAGCTTTATACTAAATGGCACATTCACTTTCCAAACATGTGATGATGTACATTGTCTACCTCCATTTTCTGATGAATTCACATTAAAAATATCCGGTTGCAGTCAAAAATCTGGCGCCAGTGAAAATAATTCAAACGAAATAATAATTATCATTTTTGGATTAATATCATTACTAATTATTTCTACCCTAATTCTTAGAAAAAGAAAAGCATGAAATTATATTCTTTTTTAACGATCTTTTTTACACTACTATTTACCGTTGGTTGGGCAGAAGACCCAGTAACGTGGAGTGTGAAATCAAATAAATTGGGTAACCAAGAATACGAAGTTACCATTACAGCCAATCTTGAGAGCGGATGGCATTTATATTCACAATTTTTAAAAAGTGATGAGGGTCCCTTATCTACCTATATCACCTACAATTTAAATGGAGTTTTTGAAACCATTGGGCTAACTAAAGAAGTTAATATTGAAAATAAATATGACCCTGTTTGGGATATGGAAATTAGTTTCTTTAGTCACATTGCCGTGTTCAAGCAAAAAATAAAGTCGTTAAATTCAGATTCCTTAATCTTTACGGGAAACGTTAATTACATGATATGTGATGAAACCCAATGTTTACCACCAGACGACTACTCATTCTCTGTTGATCTTAGTAAAGGACAGTCCATAAAAAAAGAGATTGTTTACAAAACGGATAGTTCAACATTGGCGATCATACCTAAATTAGAGAATTTAGATCTTAACACACCTATCATTGACACGTGTGGAGAAACAGAAGAAAGTAATAAAAGTTTTTGGACACTTATGTTGTTGGGATTTTTTGGAGGATTAATTTCTCTTTTTACACCCTGTGTATTCCCAATGGTCCCATTAACAGTTAGTTTTTTTACTAAGGGTGGTCAAGAAAAGGGCTCTGGAATTGGGAAAGCACTTCTGTATGGGTTTTCTATTATTTTAGTATATGTTTCTTTAAGCCTCCCTTTCTATTTTCAAGGTACAGATCCTGAAGTATTAAATAAAATATCTTCAAGTGCTGTTTTAAATGTGATATTCTTTGTCATATTTCTAGTATTCGCATTTTCTTTTTTCGGTTATTATGAGCTCACATTGCCTACCAGCTGGGCTAATAAAGCAGATAAGGCTGCTGATATTGGTGGAGTAATCGGGGTTATGTTTATGGCTCTTGTGTTAGCTATTGTTTCATTCTCGTGTACTGGACCTCTTTTAGGGTCTGTTTTAGCTGGCTCACTAGATAAAGGTCCTGTACCCATAACTATGGCTATGTTGGGTTTTGGAGTTGGACTTGGGCTCCCATTTACTCTTTTTGCTGCTTTTCCTTCAATAATGAAGTCATTACCCCAATCTGGTGGGTGGTTAAACTCTGTCAAAGTTGTTTTAGGGTTTGCTGAATTGGCTCTTGCATTTAAGTTTTTATCGACTGCGGATTTAGTTGAACACTGGGGCTTTTTAAAATATGAAGCATTTCTAATTATTTGGATAGTTTGTGCTTTTGGAACTGCGCTATATTTATTTGGGTGGATTAAATTCCCCCATGATAGTCCTATTCAAAAACTTAAACCCACACGAATTGTACTTGCTTTAACTTTCGCTGTGCTTGGAGTTTATTTTGCATTAGGGTTTAGAGTAAATAATAATACAAACACTTACAGCTCACTTAATCTTCTGAGTGGAGTTGCTCCACCAGTTTCATACAGTTGGTTTCACCCTAGTGAATGTCCAAACGGGTTGAATTGTTTTCATGATTTTGAAACAGCTTTAATACAAGGGAAGGAAGAGAAAAAACCTTTACTGGTTGATTTTACGGGACATGCCTGTACCAATTGCAGGAGAATGGAAGATAACGTTTGGAGCAAACAGGAAGTATTTGATATAATCAATGATGAATATGTATTGGTGTCTTTATATGTAGATGATCGTAAAGAATTACCAAAAGAACTCCAAGGTGAAATTACCATTGTTATGAACGATGGCACCAAAAAACAAAAGAAAATTAAAACTGTTGGTGACAAATGGGCTACATTCGAAGCTAATGTTTTTCAGAAGGTGTCTCAACCATTCTACGTACTAATTAGCCCTGAAGGAAAACTGCTAAATCACCCTGTAAGTTATACGCCGAATGCGCAAGATTATGCTGATTGGCTAAACTGCGGTATCGATGCGTGGAACCAATTAAAACAAACCTCATCTTTATAAATAAAGCGCCTTTTTATCTTATTATTCTGTATTTCATTTTGATTACAGTGAATGCTTTTACTCAAGATAAAGTTATATGGAAAATTTCTTACAATAAATTAAAAAGTGAAGTTCATTTTAAAGCAAAAATTGAAAAGGGGTGGCATCTATATGCCATATATGTACCTTATCCAGAGGATGGCCCACTTCCAACCACTATTCACTATCACAAAAAAAAAGGAGTAATATTAAAAGACTCTCTAATCCAGCACAGTCCTATTGTTGTCTATGATAAAAATTTTGGATTGGATTTAGCATATTATGAAGATTCTACTACATTCAAACAGCCTATAACTCTAAATAAAAACAAAGGATGTCTTAATGGATCTATCAACTACATGACTTGTAATGATAAAATGTGTATCCCTTATGAATACCCTTTTGAAATCAAAATTAATCGTCCAAATTAGGAGCTAACCATTTTAACATAATCGATTCATCTACGGCTTTACGCTTTGCCAAATCAATTACCTGATCTTTCTTAATCTTACCTAAACCAAAGTATTTAGAATCTGGATGAGCAAAATACCAACCAGAAACAGATGAAGCCGGGAACATGGCTAACGACTCAGTTAAAGTGACACCAATATTTTCTTCTGCATTTAACAGCTTAAATATAGTTTGCTTTTCAGTATGATCAGGACAGGCGGGGTAGCCTGGAGCAGGTCGGATACCGCTGTATTTTTCTTTTATCAACTCCTCATTATTAAATGATTCATTAGAAGCATATCCCCAAAATTCTTTTCTTACTTTTTCATGTAAATATTCAGTAGCTGCTTCAGCAATTCTATCCGCTATTGCCTTTATCATTATAGAGTTATAATCATCTAAGTCTTCTTCATATTGCTTTGCAATATCTGCTACATTTTTACCAGCAGAAACTACAAATGCACCTATGTAATCTGTTGCACTATCAGATTTAGGACGAATAAAATCGCTCAGTGCCATGTTTTTTGCTTTCACTGATTTTGAGGATTGTTGCCTTAACGTATGAGATATAGCAACTGGACCCCCATGTTCATTTATTAAGTGGATATCATCATTAAGATCACTATAGGCTTGCCAGAAACCATAAACAACGTCTACTTGAATCATATTTTCTTCTAGTACTTTTGATAACATTTTTAGGGCATCATCATATAATTTTTGAGCCTCCTGACCTACAATCTCATCATTTAGTATGTTGGGGAATCTGCCATGAAGTTCCCAAGTTTGAAAAAAAGGTGTCCAATCTATGTAAGTAATAATTTCTTTCAATGGCAAATTATACCACACATGTGAACCCATTTTTTTGGGCTTGATTGGGTTGTATTCACTCCAGTTGATTTGGAACTTGTTTTTTCTAGCCTGATCAATGGTCAAGAATGATTTTTGACCCTTCTTCTTCAAATGATAATCTCTTAGTGTTTGATATTCAGTTTTTGTTTTTTCTAGAAAATCCTCCTTCCCATTTCCTAATAGACTCCCTGCAACTGTCACAGATCTAGATGCATCCAACACGTGGATGGCTTGAGAAGATGGTAATGCTTGTTCAATTTTAACAGCCGTATGAACTCTTGATGTAGTAGCTCCTCCAATTAATAAGGGAACTCGTATTTCATTTTTTTCCATTTCCTTTGCTACATCAATCATTTCATCTAAGGAAGGGGTAATCAGTCCACTCAACCCTATAATATCAACCTTATGCTTTTTGGCTTCCTCAATAATTTTGTAGGCAGGAACCATTACTCCTAAATCAATGATTTCATAATTATTACACCCCAAAACAACTCCTACAATATTCTTACCTATGTCATGAACATCTCCTTTTACCGTAGCCAGTAGAATTTTCCCTTTTGACTTTTGAGTTGTTTTCTCAGCCTCTATAAAAGGAGTTAAATAAGCTACTGCTTTTTTCATGACTCTTGCGGATTTGACTACTTGTGGTAAAAACATTTTACCTTCTCCAAATAAATCCCCCACGGTGTTCATTCCATTCATTAATGGGCCCTCTATTACTTCTATCGGTCTATTAACTAATTGTCTTACTTCTTCCACATCATCTTCAATAAACTCAGTAATCCCCTTAATTAAGGCATGTTCTAATCTTTCTTCAACTGCATTATCTCTCCATGCTAATACTTTTTCATTACTGCCTTTACTATCCTGAGATAGCGTTGCTGCATAGTCTAATAATATCTCAGTAGCGTCGTCTTTTCTATTTAAAAGAACATCTTCTACTTTTTCTAGTAGTTCTTTTGGAATGTCATCATACACCTCAAGCATGGTGGGATTTACGATACCCATATCCATACCTTCATATATAGCGTGATATAAAAATGCGGAATGCATTGCCTCCCTAACTGAATTGTTTCCCCTGAATGAAAAAGATACATTACTTACTCCTCCGCTGACGTGTGCCCCTGGTAAATTTTCTCTTATCCATCGTGTTGCCTTGAAAAAATCTACCGCATTGTTTCTGTGTTCTTCCATTCCTGTACCTACTGGGAAGACGTTGGGGTCAAAAATAATATCTTGAGCAGGGAAACCTACCTTATCTACCAAAATATCATAAGATCTTTTACAAATTTCTATCCTTCTTTCATAACTATCTGCCTGGCCTTTCTCGTCAAAAGCCATTACGATTACTGATGCCCCATAAAGTTTAATTTTTGTGGCCTGGGATATAAAAACTTCTTCGCCTTCTTTTAGTGAAATAGAATTTACCACTCCTTTACCCTGTATACATTTTAATCCCGCCTCAATTATAGACCACTTGGAAGAGTCGATCATAACTGGCACCCTAGAAATATCAGGTTCTGCTGCAATGAGATGTAAAAATCGGACCATAGCCTTTTCGCCATCTAACATCCCCTCATCCATATTGATATCTATGATTTGAGCGCCACCTTCAACTTGTTCCCTTGCCACATCTAGTGCTTGTTCATAGTTTTCTTCTTTGATTAGCCTTAAGAACTTTCTAGATCCCGTAACATTGGTTCGTTCTCCTACATTTACAAAGTTTGTTTCAGGCGTGAAGGTGAGTGGTTCCAAACCACTTAATTTCATGTAAGGAAGGTTATTCCATTTGAACTGGTATTTTGAATCGTATTCTTTTAACAAGCTCATACTACATGTATTACTCTAGGCTTATAATTAGAAGCTAATTCTGCAATGGCTTGAATATGATCTGGAGTGGTACCACAACATCCACCAATTATATTGATCAATCCATCATCCAAAAACCTTTTTAATTGTTCACACATCATTTCAGGTGTTTCATCATAAGCACCAAATTCATTTGGTAATCCTGCGTTAGGGTGAGCACTAACATGAAATGATGATTTAGTAGCTAATGTTTTTAGATAAGGCTGCATATCTCTAGCCCCTAGAGCACAATTTAGTCCTACACTTAACAAAGGAAAATGAGAAATGGAGATGAGAAAAGCTTCTGTGGTTTGACCTGTCAATGTACGTCCACTTGCATCAGTGATTGTCCCTGAAATCATAACGGGTACTCTATTTTTAGATGCTGAGAATACTTCTTCTACCGCAAATAATGCCGCTTTAGCATTTAAAGTATCAAAGACGGTTTCAATAAGTAACACGTCAACTCCTCCATCTAAAAGTGCATGTATTTGCTCTTTGTAAGCAATCACTAGTTGGTCGAAATTAGTATTTCTATAACCTGGGTCATTTACATCAGGAGAAATGGAAGCCGTGCGATTCGTTGGACCTATTGAACCAGCCACAAATCTAGGTTTTAAAGGCTCTTTTTTAGTGAATTCTTGAGCTACTTTTTTAGCGATTTGAGCCCCATGAAAATTAATTTCATACACATATTTTTCTAGGTTATAATCTGACTGCGCTATGCTTGTCCCAGAAAAAGTATTGGTTTCAACGATATCTGCTCCTGCCTCAAAATAAGCACGATGAATGGATTCGATGATGTCTGGTCTGGTTAAACTTAATAAATCATTATTACCTTTTAATGAGCTTTGGTGATCTTCAAACCAGTTTTTTCTAAAATCATGTTCTTTTAAATCATGCTGCTGAATCATAGTTCCCATAGCCCCGTCCAGTACCAAAATCCTATCTTTTATAACTTCTTCTATTCGCTTCATTAACTGCAAAAAAAAATCTCTTTCTAATGAAAGAGATTTAATATAAATATGTTAACATTCTGTTATCTCTTATCTTGATTTACCATAAAGTAATCCGGAAGTAGCACCTACCTTTTTGGGGTTGCTAAGATTTCATTGGGCCGTATCCCTCCATCTTTCTGGATAAGTTATAAAGAACTTGTTCAAATATAATTACTATGGAACGAATTCCAAATTTAATTCAAGTCTTTGCTTTTAAAGATTTGAATACCTGAACAATTTGTTTTCTAAATAAAAAAAACAAAATGATATATGGAATTATCATCAAAAAGAGAATTCCCGTATTTAAACCATTACCTACTGTAAAATCCTCTTTATTACTTGTTATTATTTGGGCTCTACATGTGGAGCACCCCTGAGAAATAGAAGGCAATGAATACATCATCACCAAACATAAAAAAGCTATTTTATAGAGAGGATTCAACTGTAATAAGGCTCAATCATAAAATAAACAACCACACCTGTAACAGCTACATATAACCATACAGGATAAACAAATCGAACTAACTTTTTATGTTTACCAAACTCGGCAATAGACGCTCTGTATGCAGAGTACAAAATAAAAGGCAAAGAAAGTCCAGCAAGTAAGATGTGGGTTATCAGTATAATATAATACACTGTCTTTATGGTCCCCTGACCTCCAAAAACCGTACTATCAGCTAAAATGTGATGAGCAATATAGGACACCAGAAAAATTACAGAAAGAATAATGGATAAATTCATTACTCTTTTATGAGCTATAAAATTTTTGGACTTCACTAAATACAGTCCCAACATCAATAAAAATGCTACTGAACCATTGATTATAGCATTTAGCTTAGCAAAAAAATGGGGGTCAAATCCCAGATCAACTTCAATTTTCAGCTCATGTAAAATTACTACCGCGGTAAATACAACTGCAGAAACTGTCCAAATTAAAATGTTAGCTTTTTTATCGTCTTTTTTTAAAGATGCGGATGGGTAACTACTCATAATAAAATTTTAATCAAAAGTATGGTAAAAAAAATTGAGATTGAAAATTGTTCTGCCCTTCTTAAAGTAATTTCTTTATATCCTTAACAATTTTTGAGATATTTTCCTCATCAGTTCCGTCATAATATCCTCTAATTCGCCGTTTTTGGTCTATTAGAATCATTTTTTCGGAGTGCAAAAATCCACCAGGAGCAAGTGCATCTTCTTGATTTGGCACTAAATAGCCAGTTACACCTAATTCATAAATTGCATTTTGATCTCCAGTCAATAAATTCCAGTTATTAAAATTAACATCATAGCTATTAGCGTATTCTCTTAATCTTTCTACTGAATCTCTGTTAGGATCAACCGTATAAGAGATCAACTCCACATCACTAATACATTCGTTTTCTAACTTAGATTGTATTTTTTTCATGTTTGAAGTCATCATTGGGCAAATGGTGGGGCAATGAGAAAAGAAGAAATCTACAAGGCAGACTTTATCCTTCATGATCTCATCTGATATCGTATCTCCTTTTTGATTTATAAAAGACCAAAATGGTATTTCATGATAAGCTGTATCTCCGGGAATGGATGGGTCAAAATCTTTATTACCTAAAATAGGGATAGCATACGTGCTATCATTTTGTATCTCTTCTCTAATTAATAAACTTATTTCTTTGGTAATTCTTCTTATCTCACCAAAATTATAGGTAAAGTATTTACCTCTTATTTGCTGATTTTTGTCAACCAATAAAGTCATCAAGTATGCTTCTCTTTCAAAACCGAACAAAGTATCTTTTTTCTCCCAAGGATTACCTCTAGAGAAATCTTGGTCGAAATAAGGAAAATACGTATTAGATGTCATGATCCATTTATCCGAATCTATCTCATTGTATTTTCTAAACTCACTTATTCGATCATTGATATCCGATAGGGTATCAATAAAAGAAGTAACTACCTTAACATCTTTGAAACCTAGATTACCTACCAGTTCTGTATATATCTTTATTTTAAACCACTCTAATCTGAATGGGCATTTTTCAAAATCATTTGGGCAATCTACAGACAGAAAATTGTAAAGAACGATGTTATCGTTCAAGGAACATGAAGAAATTGTATCACCTTTATAATCTGTAAACTCAAATGGGGAACCAAGTTGACCAAAATTAGGTTGAGGTATGAATACAGGTTCGCTACATTTCTTTAGGGAAATGGTAAGAATGGCGAATGTCCCAAATATGAGACTTAGGACGATAAAGCCCTTTTTCTTCATAAACTAATTATAGATGTACTGTCTTATCCTTGTCAAGCTCTAAAGCTTTATTGCTGTAAGCATTAAAGGACATTTCTTGTTCGATGGTACCACTTTCTTCCTGATGCAGTATATGATTCCAGTATGAAGACTCCGTTAAGCAAATGAAGATTAGATATACAATGAACAAAATGTAGGGAACTAATATTACCATCTTAAAGTTTTTTCGTTCATCACCAAGGTGCATAAATACCAGAACTATGTAAGCAGCCTTTACTACAGTAAGAACTATAAATCCTACTTTCACATATGGCCACAAAGAATTGTCAGCGCCTTGATCTCCAGTATATTGCTTAATAAAAGCACCTATTAATACCTCAACTACGGTGATAATAGTCAATATAGCTGTAACCTTCCAAATTGTTTTTCTGATTGCAACACCATGCGCTTCGTCGTGATTTGCTGCAACTGAATAATTGTGATCGTGTACTAAATCGTCTCTTTCCATTTCAAATAAATTATACTAAATAAAAGAATGTAAATACAAAAACCCAAACAAGGTCTACAAAGTGCCAGTATAAACCAACTTTTTCAACCATTTCATAATGTCCTCTTTTATCGTAAACTCCTCTAACCACATTGATTAATATGATTAAATTAAATACAACTCCTGAGAAAACATGAAAACCGTGAAATCCGGTGATAAAGAAGAAAAAGTCAGCATATTGAGGTACCATGGGTGCATATTCATTTTCAATAAGATTTGCACCTTGCATAGAAGCAGTTGAAGAATCAATTAATGCTTGAGCTTCTGCACCTGAAATACTAATACCTCTTCCAAATTGTAAAACAGGTTCACTTCCAGCATATTCCAACACGGCCCAACCTTCTGATGTCAAAATAGAACCAAAGTGAGTCCCGTGTATAAAATGATACCATTCCCATGCTTGAGAACCTACAAAAAACAAACCACCTACAACGGTAAGTAGAAGCCATTTCACGACTCCTTTCTTGTCTAATCGGTGTGCCGCTTCAACAGCCAATACCATCGTTACAGAACTAACAATAAGTATAAATGTCATTAAGGCTACGTAGAGCAAAGGATAACCGTTTCCGAGGAAAGGCATTGCATTAAATGTTTCCTCACCAATAGGCCAATCAGCTGCTTGATGTCTTGCAAAACCATAAGCGGTCAAAAGACCTCCAAAAGTAAGAGCATCGGATACTAAAAACATCCACATCCATTGCTTACCATAAGAAATTCTAAATGGAGAGCCATCACCTCCCCAAAGTTCTGATCTACTTATATTTTCTGAATGTCCAGCCATAATTTTAATTTTCGGTTACAAGTTTAATTAATATATTCTAAAAACACATATAAGTAAAGCCACAAAAGACCTACAAAATGCCAAAATACACCCACTGCTCTTAGTCCCGCTACATTGTCTACATGGTATACTCCCTTATTTGCTCTAAAAATCACTACTGTCATTGCTGATAAGGAAAGAATTAGATGTAAAAAATGTATGATGGTGAGAACCCAAACAAAACTACTAGACACGTTTGAGGTTTGAAAAAATTCGGCATACTGATTGGCATTTAGTTCTTGCTTAGCCTGTTTCCAAACGCCATCTTTTACGTCAATATTCAAATTTTGCTCTAATTGAAAATAAGACTCAAATTGTTTTACTTCTTTGCCATCATAGAAAACGTTACCATTAATGATTTGATATTCTTTACCTCCTTGATAAACCTTCGTATTTATAGCTTCCCTTTCCTCTGTAGTCAAAGGTTTTTCAGGGAAGAATAATCTTTTCTTGCTGTATTCTAAATCTTCACCATTTAAACTAATGGAAAAATCTTCTCCATATTTCCCTTTAAGCATAAAGAAGGGTTGGTCATTACAAACACCAAAAGAAAATTTAAATAGTTCATTTTTCTGAACTTCTGAGAATTTAGTCGTGTCTACATATAGTTCATCATTTTCATACCTTACCTTTTGGGCAGACGTGACATCATAAATGGAATAAGGACTATCGTAATCGTTAAAATTGAATTTAGCCTCTGTAAAAGATGTGGATGTACCACAAATCTGACGTAAAAATGACTTTACCTCATCTAATTCAGAACTAGTAATGATATCCTCGTCAATAAGATAATTTTCTCCATCATAATCGATTACTTGATCTGCTTTCATGACCTTAAAATTCTTTCCATATTGACCATATACGAATGTCACAAAAGACTTCATAGCATTTCCGCTATGGTAATAAGCACTCCAGCCTCTAAACTGAAAAATAGTAAAAGCAATAGAAAGCAACAAGGTTAAAATTAACAAACGGATGACTTTTGTTTTTTGGCTTTTTCTAGCAAATTGTAATGCCATGTAGAACGTGATACTGCTAATCAGAATTAGAACTGTACTGATGATAAATTCATAGGGCAAATGAATATTAACCCAAAATTTATCCATTTTTCTTACTAATACTGCACTGGAAAGACCTGCAAAAAGCATTACACTTCCAATAACTCCAACTAATACAAGTGCTGAGTATACTTTTTCCTTTTGTTTATTTGATTCAAATTGTTGCATGATATTATCTATAATAAGTCAAAACAATAAACGGTAAATAATATAGGTAAGTAAGCAAAAGAATAATACATAATCTTATTGGCATACTTATCTTCTAAAGTGAAATATAATCTGATGGCAGGTGTATACATTATTAAGCTTAGACATATGCCAATAATCATGGAAGTGGTCCCTGTCATTTCAGCAGCCCAGGGCAACATTGATGAGGGTATTAAAAATGCAGAGTATAACATAATTTGAAATGCACTTTTTTTATTTTTTTCAATGCTTGGCAACAATCTAAATCCAGCCTTTTTGTAATCTTCATCTAATTTCCATGCTAAAGCCCAAAAATGAGGAAATTGCCAAAAAAACTGCAGCATAAATAGTACACCTGGCTCCAAACCGAAATCATTAGAAACGGCAACGTAACCAAGAAGTGGTGGAATACTACCAGGAATGGCTCCAACAAATACAGCTATTGCAGACCTTTGTTTTAAAGGAGTATAAATGAGTACGTAAACTACCATAGAAAACAAACCCAACAACATGGATTTATAATTAATGGTGTAGAGTAAAAACAATCCTAAAGCACCAATAATTATACAAAATATAATGGTTTCCGTTTTGCTGATAATCTGAACGGGTAATGGACGACTTTTAGTTCTACTCATCATAGAATCCGTCTTAATTTCTAAAAGTTGATTCAACCCGTTAGAAGAGCCTGTTATGAGCAACCCCCCTAATAGTAAAGAGTACATTGCTAATGAATTTAGGTCTCCCTTGGCCATGAAAAACCCAAAAAATGCACTTAAAACCACAAGTGAAGACAGACGTAATTTCATTAAGGAGACAAATGCCTTTGATTTGGTCATTATATTAACTTGTATTGGGGTCTCCAATTGATCTGTTTTCATTTGCTGGCGAAATTAGTATAATTTATTCTTTAATAGAACTTGTGTTGAACCTTTCAGTTAATAATCTAAATAAGATTGCCAAAGGTTTGACGTTATACCTACAGAAAACAGAGCAGATTCTGCTACAGTATTATTTAGGGATATGGATGTATTATACCGATAATTAAATTGTGTGAATAATTTAGTGTTTGACAGAGCTACTAACAATAAAGAAGCTCTAATTTCAAACTGATGTTGGTTAATGGTATTGCCTTGACCTATTTCATGTCCAAAATCTCCACCTGCTCTACTGGTGTAAGGTTGAAACATATCTCCACCAAAATTGTTGTTTTGAAAATCTCTTCCAAAATGTTGATATGCATACTTTACCCAGAAATCTAGATTGTTTTTTTGATATCCTAATATGGCTAAAACCTCATGAAAATTTGATTCTAAGGGATGAGCCAGAGATTGATTTCTATGCCCATAATTTTGCATAGAATTCATGTGAGAATACGTGAATGGTCTCACTGCATTCCATTCCGCTAAAGCATATAATCCATCTATACCAAATAAATCAAAAAATCTCATTCCTAGTTGAAATCCGTATTTATTCCCCCACCAACCTGTACTATCACCATCTTGGTATGCACTTAACAAAAATTCATCTAAAATTAAATGTTGATACAAGATTATTTTTTTTGGCAATCTGATTTTTAAACCTCCTCCAAAAAAAGAATTATCAGAAGATCCAATGCCATATTCTACCGGCCTGAAAAAAATAAAAGGGTTCAAGTAATTGTAATCAAAACCCCTGTTATTCAAGGTGTCCTTTCCTTGCCAAACTACAGACTCAAATAAAGAAAGGTTAAGCCATTTTGTAACATTAAAACTTAATACATGCAAAGAGGACCACTTTTGATTAGTAAAACTCGCAGTATTTCGGTCGTGGTGCAACGACCAAAGATTAATGTATTTCACCTTCCAAAATGTAGACTCCATTTTGAGAAAAGGATACGCTGGAGCATAATCTGAAAGAAAAATGGAACGATAACCATCCCCAATAATGTTTTTACCAACACCTCCACTTAAATGAAAAAAACGATGTGGCTGATAAGAAATATAACCTTCCATTAAGGGCAAACTGTACGTGAATGATGTGTCATTACTCAAGTAACCTATCCCAGGTACAAATGGTCGTTTAATCAAATTAGAAGATTCATATCTTGATAACGTCCCTAGTGAATAACCAAATCTCCACTGTGTATTCCATTTGTTGTTAGAATAATTTAGCTGAGCACCCATTGACAGCGCATTAGCAAAATCTTGACCCGTAGAATTGTGTTTTAATCCCGCATCAATGACAGGTAATACCACAAATTTATCATTATTGGACAGATTGCCATAGGGCCATATACCCATTTGCATGAGTTTCTTTAATCCAGAGTCTAAAAGTATGGGTTTGCTAATACTATGATATTGATTTTTTAAATAGAGCTGCTTTTCAATTGGGTATCGTTGTTGAAAATCTCCAAATAAATAGGCCTGTGAAATTCCAAAAGAAAGCTTTAAAAGCAATATTGAGAAAAAAATATTCCTCATTTTAATGCGATATTTTTTTAGCCATCAAATACAAAATACCCATTAGAACTGATGAGGCTGAAATTTGTAAAAACAATAATACAGTTGGTTGATGTATTGAAAAAACCAATTGAAACAAGAGCTGTAACGCGATTAAACTAATACTGAATAAAAAGAGAGTTAAAGAAGTTCTGGCATGACCAATTCCTGTTTTTTCAAAATGATGATGGATGTGATTTTTATCTGCCTTAAAGGGAGATTTTGAACGAATTAGTCTCAAAATAAACACTCTTAAAGTATCCATTAAGGGATATGCTAGCAATGTCATAACTAATACAGGCTTGTTCAGTTGAGACAACCAAATTGGGGCTTTAGCAAAATTTTCATTTATGGTGTTAATCGCCAGAATACAGAAAATAACACCTATAGATAAGGATCCCGCGTCTCCCATGAACACTCTAGCTGGAGAGAAATTAAAAAATACAAAACCAATCATAGTTCCAGCCAAAACACTTGCTAAGAGTGCTAACGGTACATTTCCACATTTACAAAAAATGTAACTAAAACATAAGGCAGCTAAAAAAGATATTAAGCCTGCTAAACCATCTAAGCCGTCAATTAAATTAATGGAATTTATAATGACTAAATAAGTGAAAATAGTAAGTAAATAGCTTTGCCACAAATCCAATTCTCCATATACACCAAAGATACCGTGCATAGAAAGAATTCTAATATCAGCCATTATCACAAGAATAAAACCTACTACAACATGAGCTATTAATTTTTTTAGTGGTGCCGTACCTATTATATCGTCTTTTACCCCAACGAAAAATAACACCAAAAGGCATGCAATAGCGTATTTAAAATTAAGCAGCATGCCTGGAATGTGATCATATTCTTCAGGAAACCACAATGCATATGAAAAGATAATTGCCCCAAAAATCACTACACCTCCTAGAGTGGGGATACTCCATCTATGCATCTTTCTTTCTTCTGATGGCGTATCTACTAAATTTTTAAGCTTAGCTACTTTAATTAAAGAAGGCATAGAAAACAGTACCACAATAAATGAAGTTACAAACCCAAAAATCACTATGTATAAACCATTCATAAAAAAATTCTATTGATCAAAGTAATCGTTTTTTAAATAAGTTCTAAATGAAAAAAAGAGGTAATTATCCCAAATTCCATCTATTGATCTTGACAAATGGCCAATAGAGAATTCCATTCTAGTGGCTGGATTAATTAAAATTCCAAAGGAGTTATTTAAATTGATGAGGTTAGATTTTTCCACTACTTCAATTAAATCATTAGAGGTAAATACCTGGTTAGCAAAATGTTGATTATTTACCGGTCTATCAATGTTAACGAAAGTATTACCTATTCTACAAAAAAATCTGCCATAATTTATTTGTCCTTTAAGGACCCATTCTGAAAAGCCAGAACCCAATGGATGAGCTAATTCATGACCCATATGACTAATCTGCTGAAATTGATTATTACTATCAACCGAATACATGGCTGTAGGTACATAATTAAATTCTAAGTTTAAAAAAGAAATAGTTTTTCTTTGATCTACACTAAATTCATTTCTTATTCCAAATTGTGCACCTACCTTACTTTGGCTTCGAAATGCAAATTGAGTATATAATTTTATATTCTTATTTAGTAGATAACTAGCATTAACTCCATAAATGGTGGAATTAGAAGAGGAAGTATCTTTTGCTAAAAAATGTGCTCCCATAACAGGAAAATAGAAGCTAAAATGGGGGTTAGATGTTCCGTAATTGGCGTTATATGCTTTAAACACAGTTCCTTCAAATATGGAAAATGATAATGCAGAAGTAGCCTGAAACGAAAGCTGATTAAATCCAAAAGATTTGGGAATTAGCATAGATTCCGGAGTGGTTGAAACTGGAATTCTACTTAAATTATACAATTTAGAATGTACGTGTTTATATAACAATTTTCCCTTAAAAAAATGGTATTGACCGCTTAAGTATTGATAGTCTGGAGCATAATCTGACAGCAATAATGATCGATAACCATTCCCAAAAAAATGTCGACCATGTCCTAATTGAAATATAATTCCTTTTATGGGCGAAAAACTTACATATCCATTTGCTAAACCTGCGTCAATTCCAGATTCTTTAAACTTTTTTGCTCTACCAATACCAAAAGCTATGGCATCGATTGAATTCTCATCTTCTGCTCTGTCTAGTGCTTTTTGAGACAAAAAATCTGGATAAAAAAACTGATTTTCATAAAAGCGGGTTTCAAATGACAACTTAGAAGTTAAATCTCCCGTAATCCTGAATCCTCTTACGTTACTAGAATACATGTAACCTAAGACATTATTTTTAGGGCTTACGGAAAAATTAAACAATGGATCAGTTGTTAACCTTACTTGATCTTCGTTTACTAATAATAGGCTTTCTTCAAATATTTTCTTTTTCCATTTATTTAGACTTGGTTTATTGGTTGTATCAATTGAAATTTGATATGTCTCAAGAAAAGGTTTAATAGATGAATGTGAAATTTCATTTTTATTAGGATTAGCAAAAAATGAAAAGGAATGGTTTTTTAGCTGGCTTAAAATAGCCTGACTGGCAAAAAAATGTAAAAAAAATAAAAGTGTTTTGAATCTACTATTTTCCTTTATTCTGAACATACCAATCATAAGTCATACGTATTCCATCTAACAAGGTTATAGAGGATTCCCACCCGTTCTCCTCAGCTTTGGTTACATCCAATAATTTTCTTGGCGTACCATCAGGTTTGTTTATATCCCATATTATTTCCCCTTCGAACCCCACTATTTTCTTTATTTCATATGCTAAATCGTGTATTGAGATATCGATTCCAGTTCCAATATTTACTGGCTCTTTTTTGTGATAATATAACATAAAGTGAATACATGCTTTAGCTAAATCATTTACATGTAAAAACTCTCTCAAAGGGTTCCCTGTACCCCAAAGGGTAACCGTACTTTTCTTATTCATTTTAGCCTCATGAAATTTTCGCAATAATGCGGGGAGTACATGAGAATTTTTAAGATCAAAATTATCATTGGGTCCATATAGGTTTGTGGGCATGAGAGATATAAAATTACAATTGTACTGCTCTCTGTAAAACTGGCACATTTTGAGTCCAGCTATTTTTGCAATGGCATATGGTTCATTAGTCGGTTCTAACTCACTCGTTAGTAATGATTCCTCACGAATAGGTTGGTCTGCAAATTTTGGATATATACAAGAAGACCCTAAAAAAAGTAATTTTTTTACTTGGTTTTTATACGCAGCATGTATCACGTTATTTTGAATAATTAGGTTATCATATATAAATGAAGCCTTGTACGTATTGTTTGCTAGTATTCCACCCACTTTTGCAGCGGCTAAGAAAACATAATCTGGTTTTTCAGACTGAAAAAAATCTTCTACATGTTGTTGATTTCGTAAATCTAATTCTTTAGAACTTCTAACAAGAATATTTGAATAACCCTCATCTTGCAACTTTCTCAGAATAGCTGAACCCACCATCCCCGTATGCCCAGCGACATAAATTTTATCACTCTTATTCATGGCGATTTATGGATTTAAATCCTCCTTTTTGTATATGAATTTCTTTTTCAAAAAGCGCAACATCTGATGCCACCATTTCTTTCACAAGTGACGAAACGTTGACTTTAGGTTGCCAATTTAATTGCTCTTTTGCTTTTGTGGCATCGCCTATTAAAAGATCCACTTCGGTAGGGCGATAGTAGTTTGGATCTACCTCTACCAGTACCTTACCTGTAGATGCATCAATCCCTTTTTCTTGATTTCCCTTCCCTTCCCAATTGATGGAAATACCCACTTCACTAAAGGCCATGAAGCAAAAATCTCTAACGGTGGTGGTAATTCCCGTTGCTAACACGTAATCTTCTGGTTTATCTTGTTGTAGCATCAACCACATGCCTTCTACATAATCTCTTGCATGCCCCCAATCTCTTTTTGCATTCAAGTTACCGATATACAACTTTTCTTGTAGTCCAACAGAAATCTTTGCCACAGCTCTAGTAATTTTTCTCGTTACAAATGTTTCACCCCTAAGTGGACTCTCGTGGTTAAATAAAATACCATTAGAAGCATACATGCCATACGCTTCTCTATAGTTTCTTACGATCCAATAAGCATACAGCTTTGCGACGCCGTAGGGGCTCCGAGGGTAAAAAGGTGTATTTTCTGTTTGGGGAACTTCCTGAGCTTTCCCAAAAAGTTCTGAAGTTGATGCTTGATAAAACTTAATCTTTTTTTCCATCTTCAAAATTCGAATAGCTTCAAGTAATCTTAATGTTCCAACCGCATCTGAATTAGCCGTATATTCTGGAACTTCAAAAGAAACTTTCACATGTGATTGTGCACCTAAATTATAAATTTCGTTTGGCTGCACTTCTTGAATGATTCGAATGAGATTAGTAGCATCAGTTAAATCACCATGATGTAGATAAAAGTTAATATCATCTCGGTGCTTATCTTGATATAAATGGTCTATTCTATCCGTATTAAAGAGGGAAGACCTCCTTTTTAAACCATGAACTTCATACCCCTTACTTAGCAATAATTCTGCCAAGTAAGCGCCGTCTTGCCCCGTAATACCTGTTATGAGTGCTTTTTTCTTCACCTTACTATAAACCAATTATTTCTCAACTGTTTTCTATTATAGACCATTTCTTGATTCGTTTCCAAATCGATGAAAGATTTTCCAGCAAACTTTGCTATGGCATGACCTGCAGCTGTATCCCATTCCATTGTAGGTGCAAATCTAGGATATACATCCGCAGTACCCTCGGCTACTAAACAAATTTTTAAAGAACTCCCCATACTTACTATCTCCACGTTTCCTTTTTCTTTTTTTAATTGCTCAAAAAAATCAGCTGTTTCTTTACTTGGATGTGATCTACTGC
This sequence comes from Bacteroidota bacterium, assembly GCA_036159515.1. Classification (GTDB taxonomy): domain Bacteria; phylum Bacteroidota; class Bacteroidia; order Flavobacteriales_D; family Parvicellaceae. The sequence continues at coordinate 22,196 of JAYYEV010000042.1, forward strand.
CTACTGCAGTAAACACGTTCTTTTCTTTCAAGATTGGTAATTTGTCTATTAAACCATCCAATTCTTTGTATGAGCCAGCGGATGACCCATAATACATCCATTTTTTTACGGGTACATAAATCACCCCCAATATGGGAATTCCATTTTCTACAAGCGCTATATTCACTGTAAACTCTCCATTTCTTTTCACAAATTCCTTTGTTCCGTCTAACGGATCTACAATCCATAAATACGTAAAAGATTTTCTTTCTTCAAATGAACTATGTATTCCTTCTTCGCTTAAAATGGGAATCCCTGATGCATTTAACAGCTTTTCTATAACCTCATTAGAACGCTGGTCGGCAATGGTTAACGGAGATTGATCTTCTTTTTCAACTACCTCAAACTCACCTCGATATACCTCCATTATTTCTGCTCCACCTGCAATAGCCGCTTTTTTAGCTAGTTCAAGTAGTTGTTCCTCATTTATTTCTGCCATCAATTCCAAAATTTGATTTGTACCATGCTCTTTCGTGTAGATAATAAACTGGCATTTTGATAAAAAACTCAATGCCTCCAACCGTTAAGCCGGTCATGGGATCTCCACTAACAACCCATGCAATTATCATTGTGGTCAATGTAGCCGTTATTCTCCAAGTTAATGTTTTTGCGATATGTCTCTTCTTACTTCCTTCCATATTTTTAAAATTAATATCCTGCCCCCGTTTCAGAAATGAATTCAATAGGATGCCATGTTGTTTTTGTTTCCATAAAGTCAGTGATAATGTAAGGATTTTCAATTGATGTATCAACCCAAGGTTTTTTATTCCCTAGAACCACTCTTTTGAGATTTTGAGTAGCTTCTTCCTGTACTGATTTTTTGTACTTTAGATTATCTGTTAAGTAAATGGCGTTTACATCCATATGTTTAGCTAAATGGGACATTAATTCATCCTTTTTTCCAGTAAGTATGTTTACTACACCAGCTGGAACATCAGAAGTAGCTAATACTTCGGCTAACGTAATTGAACACAATGGAAGTTTTTCTGAAGCCAAAACCACACCACAATTTCCAGAAACTATTATAGGACATAACGAACTCACTAAACCCAGTAATCCTGATTTCTCAGGAGCAACTAATCCTACAACACCCATTGGCTCTAAAAGTGAAAAATTAAAATGACTGGTTGCAACCGGATTTACAGATCCGAAAACTTGATTGATTTTATCTGCCCACCCTGCGAAGTAAATTACTCTATCTATACTCATATCTACTTCCTCAGTGGCTTTATTTTTGGATTCACCTTGTAATACTAACTCAGAAATAAATTGGTCTTTTCTAGCTTCCATCATTTCTGCCATACGGTAAAGTATTTGACTGCGATTATAAGCTGTAGCACCAGACCATTTTTCAAAGGCACCTCTAGCAGCTACTACTGCATTCCTTAAATCTTTTCTTGATGACAAACACACATTTGCAATGGCTTTATTACCAGTGGTTAATTGATAAAATCGACCAGACTCGGTTCTTGGGAATTTGCCACCAATAAAAATTTTATATGTTTTTAGCACATTAATTCTTTCTGCCATGTTAAAAGTTTAAATAAGGTGTTAAACCATGTAGTCCACCTTCTCTACCGTGGCCACTTTCTTTGTAACCACCAAAGGGAGAAGTAGGATCAAATTTATTATAGGTATTGGCCCAAACTACACCTGCTCTCATTTGCGAGGTTAGATTAAATATTTTAGATCCTTTATCAGTCCAAACACCAGCTGATAACCCAAAAGGAGTATTGTTTGCTTTTGTAATGACCTCATCAATAGTTCTAAAGGTTTGTATGGCAAGTACGGGGCCAAAAATTTCTTCTTTAGCGATAACATGAGATTGGGAAACATTAGTGAATAAGGTTGGTGGACACCAGAATCCTTTTTTTGGAATTGAGCATTCTAACTGAAAAATGTCCGCCCCTTCTCTCTGCCCTATTTTTAAATAACTATTTATAGTTTCAAGTTGTTCTTTAGAATTAATAGCACCGATGTCGGTATTTTTATCCAATGGATTGCCTAAAATCAAAGATTGTATTCTATCTTTTAATTTTCTAAGTACCACATCATAAACCGACTCTTGAACAAATAATCTTGAACCCGCACAACATACATGTCCCTGATTAAAATAAATGCCATTTATCACCCCTTCCACAGCTTGATCTAAAGGAGCATCTTCAAAAATGATATTAGCTGCTTTTCCTCCTAATTCCATGGTGGATTTTTTATTCGACCCAGCAATGGCTTTCATTATGATTTTACCAACACCTGTTGATCCGGTAAATGCTATTTTATCAATATCCGAGTGATTGACAATTCCTGCTCCTGTGGGACCTGCACCCGTAATGATATTCACTACCCCTTTTGGTAAATCAGCTTCTTGTATGATTTCTGCCAACTTTAAAGCGGTAAGAGAAGTGGTTTCCGCAGGCTTTAGTACTACCGTATTTCCAGTGGCTAATGCAGGTGCAATTTTCCATGCCGCCATCATCAAAGGGAAATTCCATGGAATAACTTGGCCTGCAACCCCTACCGGTTTAGGATCTCGGTTTGGAAAAGCATAATTTAACTTATCAGTCCAGCCCGCATAGTAAAAAAAATGAGCAGCAGTTATAGGTATATCTACATCTCTAGATTCTCTAATAGGTTTGCCTCCATCCAATGTTTCAATTACTGCTAATTCCCTTGATTTCTCTTGGATCAATCTGGCTATCCTAAAAATATATTTTCCTCTTTCTTTTGGTGATATTTTTGACCAAGGACCGTCAAATGCTTTTCTAGCAGCAGCAACTGCAGCATTTATATCCTTTTGCCCTGCTTCCGCAACCATGGAGAGATGTTCTTCGTTAGCAGGGTTTATAGAAGGAAAATAATTTCCAGTTCGAGGATTTTCAAATTTACCATTAATAAACAATCCGTATTGATCTTTTAAACTGACATGATCTATGCTTTCTAGGGCTGGATCAAAATCCCATTTGCCAGAAAATTTCAAAGGTTTTATTGATTTATTCATGTACTAATCTTTAGAAAAATAGTTTGATGATTGATAAGCGCCGGTAGATTGTTTTAAAATTTGCATCAGTAGATCATTAGCCAGACTACTTGCGCCAAATCTAAACCAATGATTATCTAACCAATTTACCCCTAAGGTTTCTTTAACCATCACAAGATATTGAAGGGCTAACTTTGAATTAGAAATTCCACCTGCAGGTTTCATACCAACCATGTCACCAGTTTTATAATAGTGATCTTTAATCGCTTCAAGCATAACTAAGGTGACTATTAATGATGCAGCAGGTTTAATTTTACCAGTTGAGGTTTTTATAAAGTCAGCACCAGCAGCAATGGCAATATCGCTAGCTAACCGTATATTATCTAAATTTCCAAGCTCTCCCGTTTCTAAAATAACTTTTAGTCTTACAGATTTTCCACATGCTTGTTTTACAGCCGCAATTTCATCATACACAAAACCGAAATCACCCATAAGGAATTTTCCTCTACTTATTACCATATCAACCTCATGAGCACCTGCATCCACAGCCATTTTGGTATCCGTTATCTTTATATCTAAAGAGGAGTGTCCACTTGGAAAGGCTGTTGCAACACTTGCTACTTTGATAGGCGATTCCTTAAGTGCATCTACAGCAATTTTGACAAAATTTGGATAAACACATACAGCAGCTACAGTTGGCAATTTTGGAAATTCGTCGTGTAAGTGTTGTGCCTTGTAGCACATTTGAGTAACTTTATTTACTGTATCCATCCCTTCAAGTGTAGTCAAATCAATCATATTCAGAGCCATTTTTAAGCCCTCAAGCTTAGCTTCTTTTTTTATGCTTCTTTTGGTAATTCTGTTTACCCTATCTTCAATCCCAACTTTATCTACTTTTGGACTAGTAAATGTTTCCATAACTTATGATTCGGCTTGCTTAGCTTTCAATTATGTATAAAAGTAATAATTCAAAATTTATTAGGGAATTATTATGGTTTCTTTATAGCTTTGGGGCGCTGTAAATTAATCACTGTTAATGCAAAACTTATATTCTACTAAAGATTCTTTGCTTTCTAGAAAAGATAAAGAGAAACTTTTAAATCAAAAAGGGATATGTGTATGGCTAACTGGGCTCTCTGGATCAGGCAAAACAACCATTGCAAATTTTGTAAGTCGTCAATTACACAATGGTGGAGTTTATACTCAAGTTCTTGATGGTGATAACATTAGATTAGGAATAAATAAAAACTTATCATTTTCTGATCAAGATAGAAAAGAGAATATTAGAAGAATTGCAGAAGTAGCAAAATTATTTGTAGAAGCTGGAGTTGTTACTTTCTGCTGTTTTGTGAGCCCAACTCGTGAAATGAGAAAATTAGCCAAAAATGTGATTGGAGAAAATGATTTCTTTGAAGTATTTGTTTCTACAAACTTAGAAACGTGTGAAACAAGAGATGTCAAAGGACTCTATAAAAAAGCTAGAAGAGGAGAAATCAAAGATTTTACTGGTGTTTCTTCACCATTTGAAAGTCCAGAAAATCCTGATTTGGTTCTCAATACAGAAGATAAATCAATAAATGAAATTGGAAACACTTTAATTAGTATACTTAATAATAAATTAAAATAAATGGGGAAATATCAATTATCACATTTAGAAGAACTCGAAGCAGAATCTATTTTTGTATTAAGAGAAGTAGCTGCGCAGTTTGAAAACCCTGTACTTCTTTTTTCTGGAGGAAAAGATTCTATTGTATGTTACCATTTAGCAAGAAAAGCCTTCTATCCTGCAAATGTTCCTTTTCCATTGATGCATGTTGATACTGGACATAATTTTGATGAATTATACGCATTTAGAGATGCATTAATGGAGGAAACCAAAGGAAGACTTGTTATTGCATCTGTCCAAAAATCCATTGACGAAGGAAAAGTGGTGGAGGAAAAGGGAATTAATGCGAGTAGAAACAAACTTCAAACCACTACTTTATTAGATGGAATTGAGGAGCACAAGTTTGATTGTGCTATTGGAGGTGCACGTAGAGACGAAGAAAAGGCAAGGGCAAAAGAGCGATTTTTCTCTCATAGAGATGACTTTGGACAATGGGACCCTAAAAATCAAAGACCAGAGTTATGGAACTTATTTAATGGCAAAAAGCATTTTGGAGAACATTTCAGAGTTTTTCCTATAAGTAATTGGACAGAGATGGACATCTGGCAGTATATTTTAAAAGAGAATATCAAAATACCAAGCCTATATTTTTCTCACACTAGAGATTGTTTTGTACGAGACGGAGTAGTTATGGCTAAAACAGGCTTTGTACAAACAAAACCAAGTGAACAAATCAAACCAATGCAAGTTCGTTTTAGAACCATTGGTGATGCTACATGTACAGGAGCTACCATATCTGACGCTGATTCATTAGAAAAAATCATTGAAGAAGTAGCCGCTTCAAGGGTGACAGAAAGAGGTGGGCGAGCTGATGATAAAAGATCTGAAGCAGCTATGGAGGATAGAAAAAAAGAAGGGTACTTCTAAAAAATTAAATTATGAGCAACAAATATTTAGAAATGGACCTGCTACGATTTACTACAGCAGGCAGTGTGGATGACGGCAAAAGTACACTCATTGGAAGATTATTATATGATAGTAAATCCATCTTTCAAGACCAAATGGATGCTATTGAAACAGCCAGTCAAAAGAAAGGAGAAGAGAAAGTAAATCTTGCTCTGTTAACGGATGGACTCAGAGCTGAAAGGGAACAAGGAATTACTATAGATGTAGCCTACCGTTATTTTGCTACTCCTAAAAGAAAATTTATCATTGCGGATACTCCTGGTCACATTCAATACACTAGGAATATGGTAACCGGAGCGAGTACCGCAAATTTAGCCATCATTTTGGTTGATGCTAGAAATGGAATTGTTGAACAAACAAGAAGACACTCCTTTATCGCTTCTCTATTGGGAATTCCTCACATAATTTACTGTGTTAATAAGATGGATTTAGTAGATTACGATCAAAAGCAATACGAAAAAATAAAAGAAGAATTAGTTGGATTTAGTTCGAAACTTAGAACAAAAGACTTTAGGTTTATTCCAATTAGTGCTTTAAATGGGGATAATGTAGTTAATCGTTCCAATAATATGGACTGGTATGAAGGAAGTACATTATTACATACTCTGGAAAATGTACACATTGCTTCTGATCACAATCATATCGATTGTCGATTTCCCGTACAATATGTAGTAAGGCCACAAAAAGATGAATTTCATGATTTTAGAGGTTATGCTGGGAGGATTGCAGGAGGAGTATTTAAAATAGGAGATGATATTACTGTACTACCTTCTGGATTTCAATCAAAGATTAAGTCTATAGAAACCTTTAACGGCAGTATGGATGAAGCATTTGCTCCTATGTCCGTAACATTAACACTAGAAGATGATATTGATGTAAGTAGAGGCGATATGATTGTAAGACCAAAAAATCAACCCAATGTCATACAAGATGTAGAAATTATGTTATGCTGGATGAGCGAAACACCTTTAATTAACAGGGGGAAATATACCCTCAAGCACACTTCAAAGGAAGCGAGATGTATGATTAAAGACATTCAATATAAAGTAGACATCAACACACTACACCGCTTAGAAGAGGATAAAGAAATAAAATGTAATGATATTGCAAAAGTCACCCTAAGAGTAACCCAACCTCTTTTTGCAGATCAGTATAAAGACAACCGAAGCACTGGAAGTGTCATTATGATTGATGAAGCAACCAACAATACCGTTGGTGCAGGAATGATTGTATAATTCAGCCCAGCTTGAATTTAATGGGAATAGTAAACTTGGTATTAACTACTTTTCCTCGCTGTTTTCCTGGGCTCCACTTAGGCATTTTATTTACCACTCTAAACGCTTCCTTATCTAAGGTTTTGTGAATACCCTTTACAATCTTTACATCCTTAATACTGCCGTCTTTCCAAACTACGAACTGAACATATACTTTCCCCTGTATCGCATTTTCCTTAGCCATTTCTGGATAGCGTAGATTTTTGGAAAGAAATTCATACAATTTCTTTTCACCTCCAGGAAAAACGGGATATTCTTCGACCACATCAAAAATGGAGTCTATAAATACGATAGTATCTGGCTCTAAGTACTGTTCAGTAAAAATCAACTCCTTGTTGGGCTTAATAGGAGGAAGGATCTTTGGTATTATATTTCTCCTAACATTTGGTTTTACTTTTACAAATTCAGGTTTTTTTGGAGAGTTTATAATGGGTTTGGGGGGGAGTATAATCTTTTTTTCAATTTCATAGATAATCTCATCTTCTGTAAACGTGTAAGAACTAGAAACCTTTTTATCAGTTTGTTTAAATATCCTAAACTCCAACAGACAAAGTGTGAAGGCTAAAGATATAATAAGGGACGAAAAAAAAATTATCGCCTTAGTAGATAAGTCTGTTTTGTGATTATTATTTGATTTCATACTCATTCATTTAATTGATGAGCACAAAAACTATTCCGAATTTAACTAATTCTGAATTTTATTGGAAGAGTAAACCTTGCATTTACGGCTTTACCTCTTTGTTTTCCTGGTGTCCATTTCGGCATGGTCTTAACCACACGAGTGGCTTCATTGTCTAAAGTTTTATGTACTCCTTTTACCACTTTCACATCTCTAATTGTACCGTCTTTCCACACCACAAACTGCACAAACACTTTGCCCTGTATCCCATTTTCTTTTGCCATTTCTGGGTACTGAATATTTTTACCAAGATATTCATATAGCTTAGCCATACCTCCTACAAATTCAGGATTTTCTTCCACTACATCAAAAATTTCTTCCACTACTGGTTCAGGCTCTTCTTCTACTTCAATAACAATATCAATTTCAGCTTCTTGGTCAATGATGATAGTGTTGGTTTCTTCTCTTTCATCTTCCTCCTCTAATACTTCCACTTCTTCTGGTGGAGCAGGTGGTGGAGGGGGTGGAGGTGGGGGTGGCGGAGTATTTGGATTGATTTCCACTACTTCTTCGTCCTCTAGTGCTGTAAGTGATGACTCTATACCAGCACCAGCGATATCAATTTTTTTATACTCCACAATACAAAGCATAAGGGCAACTACAAGTACTAGACCTGTTAAAATAAATACTGACCTAGACTTGGTGTCTTCACTGCTTATGTTTGGATTTTTCTTAGGTTCCATTTTAGGCTAAATTAAGCATTATATTAGTTCTTAGAAAATACATTTATGAAATCTCCCCTTCATACTCATCTGCAGAAAGAAGTTCATTTAATTCATTTTCGTCAGAAACTCTTATTTTAATCATCCATCCTTCCCCATATGGGTCTTCATTTACTACTTCAGGGTTAGTTTCCAATTTTTCATTAAATTCAACAACCTCTCCAGAAATAGGCATAAACAAATCAGAAACTGTTTTAACCGCTTCAACTGTTCCAAACACTTCTTCTTTTTCAAGTGTTTCGTCTAAAGTTTCCACTTCTACATAAACTATATCACCCAATTCGCTTTGAGCAAAATCAGTAACACCTACAGTAGCTACATCACCATCCAATGAAAGCCACTCGTGATCTTTAGTGTATTTTAATTCTTTTGGAACATTCATAATGAATCAATTTATTGGTGCAAATAAACAAAAAAAATGAGTAAATATTCACCTATCTCAACTGGAATCTTAAAGCAAAACCTCCATTGGTATTTGCTGTTGGAAATGAAGTTGAAATAAAAGGTGTATTTACTCTTCTATCAAAATATAATCTAAGCATCAGCTGTTTTGTTAAATTATAGTCTCCGGAAAATTGTATGGTTACTGCTCTTTGACCTGCAGTAGGTAAATTCTGATTCTCTACAATTTTTCTTGTGATGGTTTTATTATCACGCACAGCCACATCTAATCTCATTCTAAGATCGCTAGGTTCAATTGGATTACCAGCCAGTTTAAATGGTAATTTTAATTTTTTCCATGTGTACCCTGTTCCAAACTTCCACTCGCTCCCTTTGATTTCTGTGATTTGATTGTTCGCTAGACTCAATGAAACATTCCTATCTTTTTTCATTTCAAATTTTACAGACATGTTATTTTTTAAAGTCAAATCAACACCCAAAAGGGGGGCAAATTGCTCCATAATATTCATGGTCAAAATTTGTTTTTGAGATATATAATTTCCAGCTATATCCGTCTCAATGGCATTTCCTTCACTATCCCAATTTCCGCTAAGGTTGGTGGTATAATTTCCTAAAGTGAAGTTGGATCTGTATGCGTGTGAAAAAGATAATTTTTTAATGTGTTTTTTAACCGCTTTAATTTTAGTTAGTCCATCAAATGTAATCCTCCAATTGGGTAATGGTATTCGCTGACTGAGTGGATTGATATTATTGATATTGGGTGTCTCTCCACGATAAGCACATAAGAACGCTCCTATGATAACATCTTGTTGTGTACTATCATATCCAGAATAATAACCCGTACTTTCAAGAGTTTGAGGTGAATTTGGATTAGCCAAAGCGACAAGCTCTGAAACATTTTGCCTATAGTTTAATAAGTTCTCCCAAATTTGATTACTTAATGTAGTATCATTTAATTTATCTGCTTTGAAAGCAGTTCGCCATGTTATTATAGATGTGCTGAAAGAACCATTAAATTGATTATTTAATAAGGCAAATTGATCAAAATCGTCTAGACCAAGATTAGATGATCTGTTCTCCATTAAATTTCGCTCAGCTGAAAGGTCAATACGTAAACTATTAATGGGCTTAATAGAAGCTTTAAAGTTCATGTTTTCAGTGTGATTGGCCGTATATTGAGTACTTATATAGTTATAATTTGAGGTGTCAACTAGCCAACCATTGTCGTAAGCATGGTGCGCAAAATTCATCCTTGTCTTGGTCCCCATTAAATCCCTTTCTTGGTATCCCCCAGCTATAAATGCTAATCCAGGTGAAAGCCAATCATCAGCAAGCCCCAGCATATTGGTTTGATTACCATACCCTGGAAGCATAATACCATCATTGGTATTAAAAGAACCGTTTATGCTTTTTACAGACATCAGCACCCTTGCAAATTGATCAACTACTTTCATCACTGGACTATCTCCTTTTTTCTTTTTCTTTCCTTTTTTGTCGCCCTCTTTTTCTTCCTCATTTTCTTTTTTGACCGTTTTCTTTCCTCCCGCAGACACATTACTTCTAGATCTGGAAATTCTTGCATTGCCATATTTTTTATTCACTCTTTTTAGATAAGGAACTTTATTGTAAAGTGATGTAAAATTAAGTTTACCAGACCAAGCAACCACTCTTGAATTTTGTACAATATTCCCTACAGAAAGAGTGTCATTGTCAAGTGCTAAAGGAGCTCTAGTCCAATCAAAATTTGCCGTATATCTTGTGGTAAGTGTTATCCAATCTGTAAGTGGGAATTTCTTAAGCGGCCAAGTGTAAGAGACATTACTTGTATGATTGTAGCTCATATTTTCACCTAAGTTTTTTAAACTTCGGTTTACCAAGTTTTGATCAAAATCATCTTCATATCCAAAAATACCATAATCTATTCTACCTGGTGTTTCTTGAACAAAAGCACTATTTGTAGCTTGAAGATCAAATTTCAAGCTTTTTGTCAAATCGTATTTAAAATCATAATTTCTATCCCAATTAAATTGTTTGCCATATTGAGGAACCTCAAAATTCTCACCTCCAGGAAAATTGTATCTAGTTGAAAAAATATTGTAGGTTCTATTCACATTATTTCGAATGGCTATTTGTTTAGGTAGGTAATAAAAATTAAAGTCCCTTAAGAGCCTCAACCACTTTGACTTTCTAATGAAATTTACTTTTTTAAAGGGTTCTAATGGCTTTATATTAGGTGAATATTGGTAATTAATACTACCTAAATAATTACGTTGAATATCCTGTCTTGTGTTGATATCTCTATGAGAAAACTCTGTAAAAGAGTAATTTAAACTGAAATTGGAAACATCCCATGGCATGGGGATTTTAGCTTTTGGTTTTTTGTTGCTTGGTTTTGTTTCCATCTTATTTTCACCCGATTTTTCTTCTGTTTCGTTTTGTACTTCTTTTTTACCTTTCTGCTTCGGAATTTTCTTTTTCTTCTTATTGATCTTAACATTGGTAAAATTGATGGATTTTCGTTCAGTTAAATCAATACCATTATAAAGTCGTTCTCTCCATTGGTCTTCTGTTTCTGTCGATTCTTGTTTAAAAATCAAGTCGGGACTTAATGGATCATAGAGTGGTTTTATCACATTCCTAGAATAACCTACATACATAGGAAGATTCACACCAGATTGATCTCCAAAAAACTTATCTAATTTAATCGTACTAGAAGCATCAAATCCGTACATAAATTCCTGTTGTCTTTCAGCAACCCTTTTTTCCATACTCCCAAAGCCTGGAGTAGAATAATTTCCAGAAATGGCAAAATCAGCTAAATCAGCGAAATTCCCATTCATTCTTCCGACAGTTGCCCATCCTCCATTCTCATTAAAATCACTCAATCGCAACTCATTTACCCAAACCTCAACACATTTATCTTGACCATCATCGGGCAGCCATTGATTATTTGGATCAGTGCTTTTAGGATTTCTAATTCCTATCATGATGGTTCTTACCCCTTGCAAATTTGGATTTCCTTTTACAGCAATATTGGAAGAAGAATTATCTGGATCTCTCTTCACGTATTTCTCAAATTGACTGATATTTGCAAAATTTCTTTGTTCTTTGAGGTCTTTTAATGCTTGTAAATTAATCACCATATTATTTTCTTCTGGCCATACAGAATAATCATTGTTATTATACCATGGTGAAATTTTAAGTGGCATTTCATATTCGTAATAATTAGAAACAAAATCTGTTCCCAACCGTACAAATACCGTTACTTCATTGTCATTTGTTGGAGCGGTACCTGGATTGGTTTCCCCATGAACAAACATTTGAATTTTATTGTAATTTCTAACATCTAGATTCACGTTTCTATATATGGCTTTAGAATCTCCATCTTTGAGCCCACACACATCTAATACTAAGCTTTGCTCATTTACTTGATTACCTATAAATTGGGTATTTTGTTGTCTAATAATGTTGGGGGGAAGTACGTAATTAATGGGTTGCCTTCCCCCATTTTCTTCAATACTTACGGCACTAATATTAAATTGTGTAGTTTGTTCCTCGTCTTGAATATATTCTCCATCTGCTAATAATGAACCCAAATACCTTCTCCATTCACCCCTTATTAATTCTAACCTGGCAAATCTCAGAGTAACTTCTTCAGACCAATTATGCATAAACATTCTTATAAATCGAATCGATCTAAAATCTTGTATATCATTAATCCTTTTTGAAAATTCTGCTACAGGTACTCTAAATTGGTACCACTTGATGCTTTTGCCATTGGGTAAGGAGCTTGACGGTGGTTCGTAAATATCAGTTATATAGTTTTTTCCTATTTGCATGTTATTCGGATCCAACTCTATTTTATATTGAAAATAACTTTCAGTCTCACTTAAATTGTTGTCGAGGTTAATGTCTTCTATATTAGGTAAAGTTGAAGCCGAAGTAGGGTATCTATCTGCATTCATCGTATCAGACATTTCCGATGTAGGAGAATTTCCATCTGGGCTATTATAATTTTTATATCTATCAATGATATTAGTTTGAGAAGTATATTCATCGTCCCTGTAATATGAATAATTATCGGATGATGGATCAGCTAAAATTTGTTGCAAAGCCAACGGGTCTGTGATGTAATTTTGAGCACCTGAAATAAAATCATTAAAATAATTCCGTTCCTTTTCGTCAGATAAACCATCAAAACCTACGTCTTGATGTTCTCTGGAGGCCAAATTATTATCAAATGCATTTACAATGGCCTGCGTGTTAGGGACCACACCCCACTCTGTATATTCTAACGCATTTGTATTAGCTGCAAAATTTCCGTCTGGAGGTAATCCGTTTTCAAACGATTTTCTTCCATCTCTTAGCAAATCCTCTGAAACATTTCCCAAATTAATATAAAAATCACCCCCTGTTGTGTTATTAGCATCTTCGTTAAAGGGGTCCATCATCCAAAATTGGATAAACTCAATATTAGCCGCTTCAAAATCATTGGTAGTTAATGTTCTCATGATACCACCCCATCTTGATTGAGGATTATATAATTTCCCTGACGTGGGATCAACACCTGAACTATAATTAGAAGGATTTAAGTCAAAATTATAAGGCCCTCTTTCATTAGGAAAATAGGAAATATCAAATACAGGAATATTTGGTAATTGCCCTGGTGGAAGATTGACATTAGGAAAAACTTCATTTACTAAAATTTGTCTCATTGTATGTTTATTAATAATCGAATCATCAATGTTTACCACATTATTAAATCCTCTGGAATAAAAAATGGACGGATCAACCACATACCAAGACATTTTGGCCCTGTTCTTTCCATAATTCAGATCGTTGTAAAGACTTGCTTCTGGAAATAAATCTGGTTGTCCTTGTGGTAGAGAAGATAAAACCCAGTTGTTAAACGTTCTTATATCAATGGCACTTTGGCTTCCTTCAAAATCATCGATATATGAAGCTCCATTATCGCCAGCTACGTCAATTGCTTTATTATGACCAGGTATCAAGCCAGCTATTTCTCCCGAGAAATTAATTTGGGATTTTTCTTTTGTCTCAATAAATGGAAGTAGGTCAACCATTTTTGTTAAAAAAGGAACCTCTTTCTTAAACGCTCCATCTAAGCCCACCATGGTATTGGCTATAGGCTCATCACCAGCATTTACCTTTTGAGTTAACGGTCGTTCTTTAAGTCTCATAATCGTTCCTCCAATGTGGGCATCCTTATTGATTTTATAATCCAAGTGGGTACCTACCATGGTTTTCATTTGAACACTAAATAGAGAGTTACTCTCCAGTGAAATTTTAATGGGTGTTCCCGAACTAAGAATACCATCATCTAAAATTCTAACTCTTCCTAAATTGTAATCTACCGTATATTGAATTCCTTCTGTCAAAATTTGACCTCCTGCGGTAACCACTACAGATCCTTCAGGAATATTCATGGCATTTAATGAAATTTCAGAGGTGACTGAGGACTGATAAACTCCTTTAATTTTGAAACGATTGAGCTCTGGGATTTGTTGTGCCGCAATTTTAGTACTATCATACAACTGTTGGTAAACTACACTCTCTCTTACATTTTGTGGAATTCCTTGATCTGCCATTTTCCGATCAAGTGTTTTACCAAATGGTTCAATGGTAGAGAAATACAATCTTCCATTTCTTGGATTTATTGTACCCCCATTTGGAATCCTACCTTGATTCTCTGTTATGGCAATAAAATCGAATATCCCATCTGCATAAACTTGTTGTTGCTGATTGAGTCTATCAAGGTCTAAAAGTTGGATCAACAATTTGTCATCTACGCCCGTTTTAGGAATATAGTTTATATCAATTGAGGTCGAAGGATTGTTATACCAAATATCCAATCTAAAATTGGTTGGATCAACCTGGTAAGCGCCCAAAGAATACACATTTTTCATCATGATATCCCATAACTTCTTTTTTGGATTTCTCACGGTTGATTTTAACATTTTTAAATAAAGAGCGCTTTGCCCAGCAACACCATCTGTTGATAGTTCGCCTACTTGGTACGTTTTCCCCTGGTATGTGTATTGATAAGCTACCCCTAGCACTTCGTCATTATTTAGGGATTGATTGAGCGATATGAATCCTAGCACTGCATTATATGAATATTCATTATTAGATAACATACGTGCGTTTTCTACTTTTTCAAATTCAATACCTTGTTCCATGTTATAATTTGTTCCTGTAAGTGCATTACTTGAGTTTACATAATTTCTTACATTTTGATCTCCATTGATGCTTGGATATAGATTATTGTGCGCATTATCCGGTAAACTATAACCTCCTGAAACCCATATTGGATTATGTAATTGATTAGACTTCGGCTCTCCTAGATCGGACAAACAAATGATATTACGGGTATTGTTTATGGTGTTGTTTCTATTGGTGACCCACACTTCAATACGCTGTATCTGGACTCCAGACGTGATAAGAGGAAGTGATTTCATGGAGTTATCATAAGAATCCCTGAAATAGTAACTTAAAAAAAAGTGTCTATTCTCTTCATAATTATCCGCATTTATTTCAAATTCGTTTTGCTGAGCACCACCTGCAATCTCAATTTCCTTTTTTTGACCTTTTTGTTGGGATAAAACAGTTGTAGCTGTTAATCGTCCGAACTTCAATTCAGATTTTACACCAAATAAACTCTGACTACCAGAAATCAATGTGCTATTTAGCGGAAGAGATACGTTTCCTGCCTCAAGCTTTTGTAAAATATCGTCTTCTTTACCGGAATAATCTAAATTCAATTGGTTTTCAAAGTCGAATGTGGCTTCAGTATTATAGTTGAATCCCAAATCCATTAAATCTCCAATTTTTCCTGTTAAAGCCATTTGAATTTTTTGGTCAAAATCAAAAGTGGTTATTCTTCTTTGTTGTTCGGGTAAAACAGGATTATCTGTTCTTGAAGAATTAAAACCAAAACTTAATTCAGCTGATCCTTGAGGTCTAATTTCTACAAAATCACTACCAAACAATTTTTGTGGTTTAGGCTTATTCAACTGAATGTCTTCTTCTTGCTTTACGTATTTGTAGTCAGACATTTCATCTAGGTTTTTTTTCCAAAAGCTACTCATGCTCTGCTGGTGTTGCAGGTCCAAATAATTGTCAAGGGACATCTGACTTGATGGTCTAAAAAATGAAGAATCTTCAAATAAGGAATTGAAAATATATTGTCCGGTATTGGGATCGTAGTTTACATTATTGTTGATATTTAACGGTAAGTCAAAATCAATTAACCCTTGTGAAAAATTAGTGGGATCCAACGGGTCTGAAATGGGGAAAAGAAGATCAATTTCAGGCGAGTCGATTGACACCACATGGCTTTTTAAAAGATAATGGAATTTAGCCTCCACACTTCCAAAAACACTAAATCCAAGTATTATTAAGACTAATTTTTTTAGCAATGTAAATTACATTAAACCGCCTTAAGGGTCTTTTTAATCAATTCTTCTACACTAGCTACTTCTTCGTTTGATAAAATTTCATCAATGGCTTTATTAGCTTTTTTCTTGTCTATCCCTAAAACGACTAATGCAGATAACGCTTCATTTTTTAAGGTATTGTCTTGAGAAGATAAAATATCGTTTATTGATTCAATTTTTTCTAATTTTCCTTTTAAATCAACTATGATTCGTTGAGCTGATTTAAGTCCAATTCCCTTAATACTTTTAAAGGCTTCCACATTGCTTTGATCAACAGCTAATACCACATCGTCGGGCTTCATAGAAGAAAGAATCATTAAAGCGGTATTGGCTCCAACCCCAGAAACATTAATTAGTTCTTTAAACATGGTTCTTTCCTTTTCTTCAGCAAAACCAAATAATAAATGAGCATCTTCTCTAACAATGAGATGACTAAACAACCTCAATTTACCTTTAGACGGAAGATTTTCAAAAGTATTGAGTGAAATATGTAATAAATATCCAATGCCATTTACATCAATAATAACCTGATTTGGCAATTTTGACTCTAGTATACCTTCTATGTGTGCAATCATTTTATTTTCTATTTTGAACATCGATTACACCAAGTGTAATCATGTTTAATATTTCTCTTACAGACGACCCTATTTGAAGTACATGAACTGGTCTCTTCATCCCCAGTAACACAGGTCCAATGGCTTCAAACTGACTCATTTCTTTAACAAGTTTATACGCTATATTTCCAGAACTCAAATTTGGAAATATCAATGTATTTGCCTTACCATCTGCAAGCGCGGAAAAAGGAAAAAAATCACTTACTAATTCTTTATTAACAGCAAAATTAGCCTGAACTTCTCCATCTACCACCAGGTCGGGATGATGCTTATGCAAATAGGTAACCGCTTCTCTCATTTTTACAGCATCTTCTCCCTCGTTGGACCCAAAATTGGAATAACTAAGCATCGCAATTCTAGGTGTAATTTTATACTCCTTGACAGTTCTGGCAACAAGGAGTGTTATATCCACAATTTCCTCTACCGTTGGATTAATATTTATTGTAGTATCGGCAAAAAATATAGGGCCATCTTTGCTGATAAGAATATACATTCCCGCAATTTTATTAATCCCTTCTTCTACCCCTATAACTTGTAATGCAGGTCTAATGGTTTCTTTGTAACTTCTTGTAATACCTGAAATCATAACATCAGCCATTCCCGTTTCAACCATAGCTGAAGCATAATAATTTCGTTCTCTCATCATTTTTTTAGCTTCATAAAAAGTGAGTCCCCTCCTCTTTCTTTTTTCATGTAAAATTTGAGCAAATTTTTCTCTTTGCTTTATGGTTTTATCACTTCTTGGGTCAATGATTGTACAGTTTGGTAAATCGAGATTATATTCTTCAATAATTTCATTAATTTTTATCTCTCTACCTAAAAGTATAGGTTTGGCTATACCTTCTTCTAAAGCCATTTCTGCCGCTTTGAGCACTTTGTAGGTGTCTGCTTCAGCAAAGACCACTTTTTTTGGATTCCTTTTAGCTTTGGCTGTAAGGTTTCTAACGAATTTATTATCTAAGCCTAAACGCTCCATTAATTGAAGCTCATATTTTTTCCAATCCTTAATGGGAGATTTAGCTACTCCGGAGTTAATCGCTGCCTTGGCTACAGCAGGCGCAACCCAGTAAATAAGTCTCGGATCGAGTGGCTTGGGAATAATTTGAGTTCTCCCAAATGAAATACTTTTGGCATCATAGGCCTCATTTACCACATCCGGAACTTGCTCTTTAGCTAAAGCTGCTATAGCTCTAACCGCAGCTAATTTCATTTCTTCATTAATTGCCGTGGCTCTAACGTCTAATGCCCCTCTGAAAATATAGGGAAATCCCAGTACATTATTAACCTGATTAGGGTGATCTGATCTCCCTGTGGCCATAATTAAATCATCTCTTGTACTCATGGCTTCTTCATATGGAATTTCAGGGTCTGGATTTGCTAGGGCAAAAACAATAGGATCTTTAGCCATGCTTTTTATCATCTTTTTATTAAGAATCCCACCTCTTGAAAGTCCTAGAAATACATCAGCATTTACCATTGCTTCTTCCAAAGTAAAATTAGATGACTTCTGAATAAAAAACTTCTTATTCTCATCCAAATCAAGACGATCTTCGTGAATTAGGCCTTTAGAATCAAATACATAAATATTTTCTTTTTTGACACCCAGAGAAATATATAATTTCATGCAGGACTGTGCTGATGCTCCAGCTCCACTTACGACTAATTTTATTTCATTTATTTTTTTTTCAGCAATTTCTAAGGCATTTAATAATGCAGCAGAAGAAATGATGGCTGTACCATGTTGGTCATCATGCATAATGGGGATGGACAGCTCTCTTTTAAGTCTTTCCTCAATTTCAAACGCTTCAGGAGCCTTTATGTCTTCCAGATTAATCCCACCAAAAGTCGGGGATATCGCTTTTACCGTATTTACAAATCGATCTATATCGGTTTCATTTATTTCAATATCAAAGACATCGATATCGGCGAAAATTTTAAAAAGTAGACCCTTACCTTCCATAACAGGCTTGGATGCTTCTGGACCAATGTCACCTAAACCTAACACTGCTGTTCCGTTTGAGATTACGGCAACCAAATTACCTTTACTCGTGTATTTATACACATCGTCAACAGACTGATCAATTGCTATACACGGCTCAGCAACTCCTGGTGAATAAGCTAGAGAAAGGTCTCTTTGTGAATTGTATGGCTTTGAAGGGATTACCTCAATCTTACCTTTTCTACCTGAACTGTGATAGTCTAACGCTTCTTTTTTGAAGATATTTTTGGACATAAATCTATATTGAAAAGCTAAGTTAATGAACTGATACTAAATTGATAGATAATGTCCTCAATATTTACATTATGTGTATCTTTAATTAATGCAAAATCTTGTTGTTTTTTCTGGAGCAGGAATGAGTGCTGAAAGTGGATTGTCCACCTTTAGAGATGGAAATGGCTTATGGGATAAATACCCCATTGAAGAAGTGGCAACACCAGAAGCATGGCGTAAAAACAAAGAAAAAGTACTTCATTTCTATAAGATGAGAATGGATAATTGTTTAAAAGCCAAGCCAAATTTAGCTCATCAAATCATATTTGAATTTGAAGAAAAATACAACGTTCAAATAGTTACACAGAACATTGACAATCTTCATGAAAGAGCAGGCAGTTCAAATGTATTACATCTGCACGGAGAAATAATGAAGGTACGCAGTTGTGGTACTGGATTAACCTATCCAATCAAGGGTAATACATATCCAAGCATAGGGGATTATTGCCCCGAGGGCCATCAACTAAGACCGGACGTAGTGTGGTTTGGCGAAGACGTACCTAACTTGTTAAAAGGAGCAGAAATAATAAAAAATGCAGATATACTCATCATAATAGGCACATCTTTGCAAGTATATCCTGCTGCAACTCTTGTTCATTACACTAAGGAGATGTGCACTGTGTATATTATCGATCCCAATACTATTCCCAAATTAGATTCACATATCCATCTTAAAATGAATGCATCAGAAGGGCTTAGGAAATTGAAAGATCAATTAATGTAGTACTATAATTTTTTTGGTTTCTATTAATTCACCATTGGAAATGATGTTGATTATGTAATTCCCATTAGACAAATGGCTTACATCAAATGTATTGTTTCCATTTAAAATAATTTTGGAATCTACTGTTTCTCCATTTTTATTTAACACGTTTAAATCCAATTTGGATCCAAGTATGTTCTTTACATTTAACGTTACTGCAGAAGGGTTTGGATAAATACGGGTGATGTTTTTGTAGGTATCTTCCATTCCAACAGTACAAGTAATATTTACATCTACTGAGTCTATGGGCTGGTCATTCACGTCTAGTACGTAATACCTGATTTCTGCAGTTCCTGCACCATTTAAAAAGCTAATAGTAGGTTTCATGACCGATGAATCCCCTGGCATTAGCACAGTTGATGCTGGGGAAGTCCAATCACTCCCAAAACATGGATAACACAAATTATTATCGCAAAATTGATCTGAAAACGTAACAGACGAATTCAAAACGATTCTTCTAAATTTAACTTCCTCATTAGTTGTCCCTGTGTTTTCACAATGCATATACACATCAAAAGAACCAACATCTTTTAAAATATTAATAGTGGAGCTATTGTATGAAGTACCTGGATCTTCATCCCAATAAATTGATATTTGAGCATGAGAATAGCCAAACAATAAAACACTTAGGATAGATGTTAAAATAAAATTTTTCATGAATAAACTTTTGTACAAATATAGAGTAATAATTTGCTAATTGTTCCTAAAAAATTTTTACAAAATCCTCAAAATCGACAATTTAGATTAAATTTGAGATACTTTAAATATTACTTAATAAAAAAACATGAAACATAAAATACTAAATATCTTCATTTTGAATCTGTTTATAATTGGGAGCTTAACATCACAAATCGCTGATGGAAGTGTGGCTCCTAACTTTACAGCTACAGATCAATTTGGCAACACACACACCCTAAGTGATTATATTAATCAAGGTAAAACCGTAATTATAGATGTTTCTGCCACATGGTGTGGTCCATGCTGGAGTTACCATCAATCCCACACTCTTGCTGATATCTACAATGCATATGGACCTAATGGTTCAGATGAAATTATGGTGTTTTTTGTAGAAGGTGATGGTTCTACTAACACTGCAGATTTAAATGGTACAGGTAATAACACACTAGGTGATTGGATTACAGGAACCCCTTACCCAGTTATCGATGATGCTTCTATCGCAAGCTCTTACCAAATTGGATATTTTCCTACGATTTTCAGAGTTTGCCCTGATGGTCTTGTTTACGAAGAAGGGCAATCAAGTGTAAATATGTTAGTTTCCAGCATAAGTTCAAATTGCTCTCAGTCCATTCAAGGAGCTTCAGATCATGGAAAAATCAATGATACCGAGTTAGCGCTATGTACTGCAAATGGTACACCTGAATTCAGCATTTCTAATTACGGTACAAATCACATCCTGTCCGCTACAGTAACGTTAAACGAAAATGGGACAGCTATTGGAACAGCTAATTTTTCTGGTAACATTTCACAGTTTTCATCTGGGACTGTTTCTTTTAATGCTATGCCTATGAACACATCAGCTTCATACACAGCTACATTAGATAACATTAATGGAAATACGCCTGCTAATGCAACCATGACCAATGCAACCTTAACTGCAACCTCTGCAAACCCATCTTTAACAGATGTAACCGTTAATTTTTTCACCGACTTTTATCCAGGTGAAACTTCTTGGGAAATCCTAAACAGTTCTTTAACAGTAGTTGCTTCTGGGGGTCCATATTCACCAGGAACAGCTGACCAATGGGGAGGTGGGGGTCCAGATGCCAATACCACAATGACCTCAACCCACGTTTTATCTCCTAATGAATGTTACTCTGTAAGACTAATGGATTCTTACGCTGATGGACAGCAATATGGAACAGGAACTGGTCCTAATGGTGGGTTTGGCATTCAAATTACAGACGCTAATGGAGAAGTATATTATTGGGATCCAGGTTCAGGTTGGTCTGTAGTTGCAGAAGAAGGTGTATTAAGCACCAACCCCTCCACTTCAATTGATGAAATATCAAATAATGTGTTAACCGTGTATCCTAATCCAATTAACGAGAATGCAAATATTGTATTTACTGCAGACAACACATCTGCAACACAAATTGAAATTTTAAATTCAATCGGCCAAATTGTATTTAATAAAAGCTTAGGTGTTGTTGATGGTAAACAAGTTGTTAATTTGGACGCTAGCAACCTAAGTTCAGGTTATTATTTTGTTCATGTCCGATCTGGTAAGAATATTTATAATTCTAGGATTACTGTTAACAAGTAAATTTAAAATCTAGGCGGGAATTTCCCGCCTTTTATTTTTAATGTCATTTTGGTTCGATTTTTGCAAAATTCATAAAAAATAGAAATGAAAAAGTTAATCTCACTATTAAGTCTTTTAATGTTCGGTATATTGATTTTTGGACAACTACCCAGTGTAAATTTAAAAGACATGGAAGGTAACTCACATAACTTTGCAAAGTTAGACAACAATGGAAAGCCCATGATTATAAGCTTTTGGGCAACGTGGTGTAAGCCATGTAAGGCTGAACTCAATACCATAGCTGAAGAATATGATGATTGGGTTGATGAGACGGGTGTTAAATTAATCGCAGTTTCTATTGATGACGCTCGATCAAGCTCTAGAGTTGAACCTTATGTTAATGCACAAGGGTGGGAGTACTTAGTTCTGATGGACCCCAATAGTGATTTAAGAAGAGCTATGGGTGTTAACAATGTTCCTCATACTTTTTTAGTAAATGGTGAAGGTAAAATTGTTTGGGACCACAATAATTATTCTCCAGGAGATGAAGAAGAACTTTATGAGAAGCTAACAGGCTTGTAATGAAAAAAGTTGTTTTTTCCCTTTTAACAGGGATTTCAATTTATTGCTTTTCGCAAAACGATGTAAATCCTACTATTGTTTCAGGAAATATTCAGACCATAGGTCAATACTACCAAGAAGATACACTAATTAATGCTGCCCTTCCTGATCAACTGCTCGGTTTTAATGGTTTTGCAAATGTCAATGTTCAGCGGGGTAATTTTAGAGCTGGTATTAGATACGAAACTTATCTAAATACGTTAGAAGGTTATCCAACATCTTTTAACGGAACCGGTTTTGGATATCGATATTTGAGTTGGAGTGATGAAGATTTAGAACTAACCATAGGAAATTTTTATGATCAATTAGGTAGTGGTATGATACTTAGGGCTTATGAAGAAAGACAATTAGGTATTGATAACGCACTAGATGGTATACGACTAAAGTACAACCCTTACAAAGGGATTTTTATAAAGGGGATGATTGGAAAACAAAGGCACCGTTTTGAAGATGGGCTAGTTAACGGTAATGGAATAGTTAGAGCAATTGATGGTGAAATAAACGTCAACGAAATGTTTGATTCTTTGAGAAATTCAAAGTTTAAAGTGACTATTGGAGGAAGCTTTGTAAGCAAATTCAATGAAGACAATAATACCCCATTATTTAATCTTCCAAAAAATGTAGGAGCAAGTTCATTTAGAGCTAATCTTAGGTATAACAAATGGAGATTTAATGCTGAATATGTACATAAAATAAATGATCCATATCCTGATAACCAAAATGAGTTATTCAATTATATTTATAAAAACGGAGAAGGATTACTATTTAATCTAGGCTATTCAAAAAAGGGATTTGCCATAGATTTATCCGCTAAACATATGGATAATATGCTCTGGAGGTCAACTAATGTGAGTGTTGGTCCTACTGACTTACTCATAGGTTTTTTACCTGCGTTAACTAAACAGCACACCTATAATTTAGCGGCTACGTTGTACCCTTATGCCACAAATCCAAGAGGGGAGATTTCTTATCAAGCTGATTTGCTCTACAAGATACCTAAAAAGACCGCTCTTGGCGGTAAATATGGGACTTCCATTGCTTTAAACTTTGCCACTTCATACACACCCAAAAGAGAATTTATTAATGATTTAGGCTCTTCTAGACAGAGTTATTCTACCCGTTTATTCGCTATGTCAGATAGTATACTTTATCAGGATTTCAACATAGAGATTAAAAGAAAAATTAACAAGAAATGGAAATTTAATGTCAACTATTTCAACTTTATTTTTGAGGACAGAGCAGTATTAGTGGCACAACATCATGAACTGATTCATGCTCAAATCGCAGTTTTGGACTTAACTTATAAAATCAATAGAAAACATTCATTAAGATGGGAATTTCAAGGTTTATGGACCAAGACCACAGATGAATTAATCACTACAACTGAAGGTGAAAGCGTATACCGAAAAGAAGACCAAGGAGATTGGGCATTTGCTCAGCTTGAATATACATTTAGTCCACATTGGTATGTAGCCATTCTAGATCAATACAACTACGGGAACTCAGAGCCTTCCAAAAGAATACATTACGGTCTTGTGTCAGCTGGATTTATTAATGGATCCCATCGATTTTCTTTACAATATGGAAAACAAAGAGCGGGGGTATTCTGTGTTGGAGGCGTATGTAGAGCGGTACCTGCCTCTAACGGACTAACATTTAGTTTTACTTCAAGTTTTTGATATGGCCAAAAGACTAACTCAAATATTACTATTGTTGCTAATTCTAGCATGTGATAAAGTAGAAAATCCTCTACCTACTGTCTATGGTGATTTCAATTGGGAATTATACCCAAATGATCCTACTTCATATCCATATGACATTGCTGATCCAGCAAGTAACTGGACATTAAACACAAATGAAAAAGGCATACTGCTTGAGGATTATACAGGTCATAAATGTACTAACTGTCCAGCTGCAGCTACCATTGCAACTCAATTGGAAGACGACACAGCTCTTGGTGTAATAGTCGTTTCCATCCATGCAAGTACAGATGGCTCTTTTCAGTCTACAGATGAAGTAGAATTTACAGTTGATTACCAAACTGATGCAGGTGACGCCTATGTTCAAGAGATGCCAGGTTTTATTGGAAATCCTATGGGAACAATAAACAGAAATAATGGAGGATATTCCAATACAAATTGGTACTTTTCAAGCAATTGGGCTACAGGAGTAAGTGACGAAATTGCACTGGGTAATTTAGACGCCAATATTCAATTACAATATAATTACTACCCATCAACAAATGGGCTTTTTGTACACACTGAAACTTCTTTCTTAAATACACTTTCTGGAGATTTTCATTTAATTCTCTATTTAATAAGAAATGAAGTGGTGTCACCCCAAAAAATGAATGACGGAACAATTGATCACCATTATCATCATCATGCCGTTCTCTCAAATAATATTAATGGAACATGGGGAACTTTAGTCAACGATTCTTCAGTGAATAATGGAGATATCTTTTATCACGATTTCTCTTTTGAATTACCTGATCCTAGTATAGACTCAACGTATGATGTTAACAATCTTTCACTTGTCGCATATATTTGTGAGAGAAGTAACTTTAATATATTACAAGCTATTAAAACTGATCTTGGGAATTAACTTAGACCTCTCATAATTCCTTTAGTGGAATTTCTAATAAAATCAAGTACAACATCCTTTTCATCCGACTGAGGCAATTCTAGATCAGCCACAGTGAGTGCGGTAGTCATATTGCTATTTTGCACATAAATCACTCTATAAATGTCTTCAACATTGATGATTTGTTGGTCATTAAAACCTCTTCTCCTAAGTCCAATAGTGTTTACCCCAACATAAGATAGAGGCTCTCTAGCTGCTTTTACATATGGTGGGACATTTTTTCTAACAAGAGATCCGCCAGCAATAAAAGCATGTTCTCCAATATGAACAAATTGTTGAACTGCTGCTGTTCCCTCTATAATAACCCAATCATCGATGCTCACATGACCTGCTAATTGCACTAAGTTTGCTATAATCACATTATCTCCAATTTCACAATCATGAGCAACATGGACATATGACATTAAAAGGCAATTACTACCTATACTGGTCACCTTTCTATCTAAGGTACCCTTGTGAATAGTAACATATTCTCTAATGGTTGTATTATCACCAATTATGGTTTGAGTGTACTCCCCTTTATATTTCAAATCTTGAGATTCTGCCGATATTATTGCACCTGGAAAAATTTTACAGCTAGAGCCTATTCTAGCACCATCCATAATAACTACGTTTGAACCAATCCATGTATTGTCACCAATTTCCACATCACCATATATAGTTGTGAATGGCTCTATAGTTACATTCTGTCCGATTTTTGCTTTGGGAGAAATATTTGTTAATGGGTAATTTGTCATTTTATCTTCATTGGAAGTTCTAGCCTCTATCTTTTACCACTTGAGCAAGCATTTCAGCTTCTATACAAACTTGATTATTAACATACCCCTTTCCTCCCATGTGCACTAAACCTCTTCGAATGGGTGAAATCAACTTTAAATCAAAAACAATCGTGTCTCCTGGAATCACTTTTCTTTTGAATTTAACATTATCAATTTTCATAAAATAAGTAGAATATAAATGCGGGTCCTCTACTTTACTTAATGAAAAAACACCTCCAGTTTGTGCCATAGCTTCAATTTGTAATACTCCAGGCATTACTGGGTTACCTGGAAAATGACCCTGAAAATAAGGCTCATTTTTAGTTACATTTTTAACCCCAATTATTCCATCTTCAGTAATCTCCATAATTTTATCGATTAACAAAAATGGATATCGGTGTGGCAACATATTTTCAATGTCATTTATATCATACAACGGTTCTTTTGTCAAATCATACATAGGCTTTGATTTTTCTTGTTCATTCATGGCTTTTTTCAAAATTCTTGCAAAAGAAGTATTTAAATTGTGTCCTGGTTTTTTTGCAATAATATGTCCTTTTAAGGGCTTACCTAGCAAGGCTAAGTCACCAATTAAGTCTAGTAATTTATGTCTTGCTGGTTCATTAATGTATTTTAATTCACAATTGTTTAATGTGTTCCCTTGAATATTGATTTTTAATTCTTCTTTGTCCAATAACTTGGCCAGTTTTCTAAGTGCTTCATCCTCTATCTTCTTATCTACTATCACTATTGCATTATCAATATCACCTCCTTTTATGAGCCCTGAATGAGCTAAATATTCAAGTTCACTTAATAAAACAAAGGTTCTGCAAGAAGCTATTTCTTCAGCGTAATTATCAATTTTTCTTAACTCTGCATATTGTGTTCCTAGCACTTTATTACTGTAGTCTAGAACAACAGATAGAGTAAATTCTTCTGCAGGTACATATAAGATTTCTGCTCCACTTTCGTCCTTATACGTAATGGACTTATTTATGGAAATATAAGATTTTGATCCTGATTGTTCAACAAGATCAATTTGTTTTAATGCCTCAACATATGGAGCAGCACTTCCGTCAAGAATAGGTAGTTCTTCATTACTAATTTTGATTAAAACATTATCTATACCTAATGCATAAAGAGCGGATAAAAGGTGTTCTACAGTAACTACTTTTACCCCATTTTTTTCAATAGTAGTACTTCGCTTTGTATCGGTTACATATTCTACACGTGCAGGAATAATAGGATGACTATCTAAATCTACTCTTAAAAACTGGATACCATGGCTTACTTCTGCTGGTTCAATAACTAGCTCTACTTCTTTGCCGGTATGTAAACCAAAGCCTTTAAAAGATAAATTAGATGATATGGTTTTTTGCTTTAACAAATTCAGGAATTAATTTTACTTTCTAGCTTTTCAAGTTGTTGCCTAAGTTTAGGTAAATTTTTAAACAATACATAACTTCTGTTGAAATTACCAATATCTAACGCTGGAGTTCCTTGAATGATTTTATTTGGTGTATTTATGCTCTTAGCCACACCACTTTGCGCTGCAATTTTAGTCCCATCTGCTATAGAGATATGTCCATTAATACCCACCTGACCTCCAATCATTACATCCTTCCCAATTTTTGTTGAGCCTGCTATACCAGTTTGAGCAGCAATGACCGTATTTTCACCAATTTCTACATTATGTGCAATTTGAACAAGGTTGTCCAATTTAACTCCCTTTTCAATAACAGTTGACCCAATAGTAGCTCTATCAATTGTTGTGTTAGCTCCAATTTCAACATGATCTTTAATAATTACATTACCAACCTGTGGTACTTTTTTATATTCATTTGAACTATTTGGAGCAAAACCGAAGCCATCAGAACCAATTACAACTCCAGCATGAATTACACAATGTTTACCTATTTGAATGTTATGATATATTTTAACTCCTGCAAAAAGAACAACATTATTATCTATTGTAGAATTTGCTCCAATATATGAACCTGGATGGATTTGAACCCCATCACCAATTTTAACATTAGGTCCTATGTAAGAGAAAGCTCCAATATATACATCTTTACCAATTGTGGCTGATGGATCAATAAAACAAGGATCTTCAACCCCCCTCTTTTCAGTAATAAATTCATTATAAAGAGATAATAAATAAGCTAATTTTTCGTATGCATTTTCAACTCTAATTAATGTTAATGCATTTGGCAAAGATTGACTTGGAGTAAAGTCCTTATTTACTAATGCCACACTAGCTTTAGTAAGATAAATGAACTCTTCGTATTTAGGGTTAGCAAGAAAAGTTAAAGTTCCTTCTCTACCTTGTTCGATTTTTGAAAAGTCATTTATGACGACATCTTCATTTCCTACCACTTCTCCACCGATGAGATCCGCTATTTCTCTTGCTTTAAACTTCATTACATTGACAAAATTAGCATTATTGAGCTATGATAATCAATCCCTTAAAAATATGGTGCAAATAAATAATGTTTTGTGACTGGTTTTGCCAGAGCAGAAACATTTAGATTATCAGATGCATCTGTGATATCTTTAACAGTTCCATCCTTAAATTTAATTTTTATGGTATCTTTTCTAGGGTCATACGCATTATTGATCATCTGCTCTTGAAAAACAAAGTATTTTATTTCATTCTCATTCATGCCCAACTCTTTTTGATGTTTTTTTCTTACTTCATTGACTTGCCCCACATCAAAAGAAGTATTGGATATTTTAACTTTCAATAGTTTTCTTTCAATGAGCATAGTGGCAAGCCGACTCAACACATTATCTTTAGATTTCATCCAAACCTTTATACAAGTCATAATATCATTATCGTCTAAAGATGCAAAAGCATTAAGGTAAACATCCTGTTCTAATTCATACTTTGTAATTTTTTTGGTAAGGAACATGTTTAGTTCGGGAGTGACAAATAGTTTTTCTCCAGCACATAAAAGTTCACGGGCACGAGAAATAATTTTGGCTAATAAGAATTCTGCACTTAGCACCGTCTTGTGCAAGTACACCTGCCAATACATTAATCTTCTTGCTACAATAAATTTTTCTATCGAGTAAATTCCTTTTTCTTTGATCAAAATTTCATCATCATCAATATCAAACATTTTAATTATACGCTGATTACTTACTACCCCCTCACTAACACCTGTGAAAAAACTGTCTCGCTTGAGATAATCAAGTCTATCCATATCCAATTGAGAAGATACAAGCTGGTGTAAGAATTTTTTATGGTATTGATTTCCAAATATTTGTATTGCCAAGCTCAATTCTCCATTATATTGATTATCCAATTTTCGCATGAAAATTTCAGATACAACTTCATGACTTACATCGCTTAAAAAAGAATGTTCTAAAGCATGAGAATAAGGGCCGTGCCCTATATCGTGTAGCAATATGGCTATTAATGCCCCTCGTTCTTCTTCTCTTTCAATATGTACTCCTTGTTCTTTGAAAGTGGATAACGCTTGCTTCATAAGATAAGTGGCCCCAACAGCGTGATGGAACCTAGTATGATGAGCACCTGGATAAACTAGATAGGTTAACCCTAATTGTTTAATTCTGGATAAACGCTGAAAATAGGGGTGATCAATTAAATCTAATAAAATACCTCTGTTAAGCGTAATAAAACCATAAACTGGATCGTTAAGTATCTTACTGACTTTATTTTTATTCATCATAAATCATTAAGTTAGGCAAAACTAAATTAATACATACCTTAATGGCAAGAATTTTATGGGCAGATGACGAAATTGAAAGTTTAAAGCCACATTTACTCTTTCTTGAAAATAAAGGGTTTGAAGTTACTGCTGTTAACTCTGGTGTAGAGGCTATTGAGAAAGTTTCTGAATCTAAATTTGATCTCATATTCTTAGATGAAAACATGCCTGGAATAAGTGGATTAACCACACTTGAGGAAATAAAAAAAATCAAATCAAGTATTCCCGTTGTTATGATCACCAAAAGTGAGGAAGAAATGATAATGGAAGAGGCTATTGGAAAACAAATTTCCGACTACTTAATTAAACCGGTTAATCCACACCAAATTTTGATGGCTATTAAAAAGTTATTAGATGGAAAAAGATTAATTAGTGAAACCAATTCCACTTCATATAGACAGGAGTTTAATAAAATTAGTCAAGACTTAAATTTAGTAGATTCATTAGAGGGTTGGAAAGAAATTTTTCAAAAGTTAACTTATTGGGAGTTACAATTGGAAGTTTCAGATCAAAATATGGTAGAAGTTTTTAATATGCAAAAAGAAGAAGCTAATCAACTTTTTACCCGTTTTATAGATAGAAAATACGAAGAAATAATTCATTCCGATGAACTCCTGAGCCATAATCTATTGAAATCAGAGTTATTTCCTGAACTAAAAAATCAATCTTATTTTTTGATTGTCATAGATAATCTCAGGTATGATCAATGGCTCATTATTAAACCTGTGATTGAAGACCTTTTCAGTATTGAATCAGAAGGAATTTACTCCAGTATCATCCCAACTACTACACAGTATGCTAGAAACGCATTATTCGCTGGTCTTTCTCCTTTAGAAATTAGCAAGAGATATGCTCAAAAATGGGTTTCAGAAGAAGAGGATGAGGGAAAAAATCTACACGAAGATTTCTTCTTGAATGAAAACCTTAAAAGGAATCAGCTAAACCTTAAATCTTCTTATCATAAGATTACCAATTTAAATGCTGGCAAAAAGCTTGTTCAGCAAATTGATAATCTAAAGAACAATGATATCAGTACTATCGTGTATAATTTTGTAGATACGCTCTCTCACGCTAGAACAGACATGGAAGTGATTAAAGAGTTAGCTGAAGATGAGTCAGCATATCGATCAATCACCTTGAGTTGGTTTAAACACTCGCCACTTTTTGACATATTGGAAAAAATAAGTAATACTTCTTCAAAGGTGTTTTTAACTACCGATCATGGCACTGTTAGAGTCAAAAATCCCACTAAAGTTATTGGTCCAAAAAACACCAATTCAAACATGAGATATAAAGTGAGTAAAAACCTCACCTACCAGCCTAAAGATGTAATTGAAGCACTACATCCCGAAAAAATAAATTTACCTAAGTCTAACATTAGCTCCTCATTCATCTTTGCTAAAGAGGATAAATTTTTTGTGTACCCCAACAATTATAATCAATTTGCTAAGCTGTATAATGATACATTTCAACATGGGGGTATATCTATGGAAGAAATGTTAATTCCCTATGTCAAATTAATAGGAAAATAAACTCTATTCTTGATACTTTTCAATAAGATCTAAGTAGATATAAATAGCATTTATTTGTTGATCTGTGCATGATTTACAGTATGTGTAAGCAACATTCTTAATACTCATGTAGGTTATTTCCTCACTAATCACATCTGAGGAAATGTAATGGTTTAATTTTTCTAATAGACAATCACTAACTAAGTAAGTCTGCTTGTCTAACGTAGTCAAATAGAAGGAGGGATTATGTAAGAAGAATTCAAATAGTTTTGAAGAAAATTGATCTTTACTTTCTGCTTTCAATTGGTTACAATGTTGACACATTACATTGAAATAAAGTTCTTTCCAAAGCCCTTTTTTGTTATTTACTTGGTTAATTATCTCATCTAGATATTGAGCTCTTAGAATGGTATTTATATCGTAAGAATACTCTAGTACATAACGATCAACACACATCTCCGATTTTAAAATTTCATTTCCATTAATTGATTCTAACTCAGGAATATAAATTTCAGTCGATGAATTGCAACTGAAAAAAGAAAATACCAAGAGAACAATTAAGAAATTTTTCATTTAGAAATCTTTAAATCAAGAAACAAATTCACTAAAACACCAAATGCAACTAAAGCAAATATTAAGTGTAAGGCTTGAAAAAGATGAGGAATGTTGTATTCTGCCAATATTTTACCAAAAATTACTTCAGCAATCAACAAGGCTAGGAAGATATAGATAGATCTTAGGTGTAATTTTTTTAGGTAATTGTAAAATCCTAAGCCTAATCCGAATAACACAATTAGAATAGCATAAGAACGATGAATCACAAAATGGATATACTCACTAAACTCAAGATCAGCTCTTTCATTATTCATTAACCAATGGTCAACTAATTGTCTTACCTGTGTACCAAAAATAATTTGGATTAAAAACAACACTATTCCAAAAGCGCATATCCACTTAAACAAACGTGTTGAAGGAATATCTTTTATTTGATTAATAGAAATGATCTTTAACTGTAATGCAATCATCAAGGCTGCAATTACCATATGAACCGTCAATACCCAAGGAACAATATTAGTCGCCACTACCATTGCACCCCACCACGCTTGGAAGGCAGTCAACACCACCAATCCAAAAGTAAAAGTAATGTTTTTTAGACGGTGATTTTTATTAAACCAAGATAGAACAAAGCCAATAAATATAAATAACCCTGCTATAGCGCCAATTAGCCGATTCACATACTCAAACCATGTATTTAGAACGTTAAATTCCTGTTCTTTTAATAATTCTTTATCATTGACTAACAATTGTGCTTTATCATCAAGACCAAAAGTGGTTAAGAAATCAGCAAAGCGTCCGATTTTCTTTTCTCTTAGTGATGAATAATGATCTTGGTAATTCAATGGGAGTTGATCTATTGATGTGGGCGGAATGTATTGATCAAAACATTTTGGCCAGTCAGGACAACCCATACCCGATCCTGTCATTCTTACAACTGATCCTGCAACAACAACTAGATAGATAAATATTAGAGTTATCCAATGGAACCTAACCATGGAGCAAATATTGATTAATAATGTAAATCATTTAAATTGTTGAACATAAATTCATCTGGGACTTAAAAATGTAATGTTTCTTTTAAGGCCTGAATATTTAGTACGCTTTACGGCAGATTTTCGGAAAAGATTTTGATAAGTTTCTTCCGATAATTCTTCCCACTCTTTTTTTGTTAATTTCAACAAATCAGGATGTGGATCAAACTGGGGCTCATTATGTACGGATGCAAATCGGTTCCATGGACAAACGTCTTGACAAATATCACATCCAAACATCCAATTATCCATTTTATCTTTAAACTCATTGGGTAATATTTGATCCTTCAGTTCAATAGTTAAATATGAAATGCATTTTGATCCATCAACGACATAAGGCTCCACAATTGCCTCTGTAGGACAAGCATCAATGCATTTTGTACAAGTGCCACAATAATCATTAATCGGAATGTCCTCCTCTAGCTCAATGTCTACAATTAATTCCGCAATGAAAAAGTATGAACCCACTTCTTTATTGATTAGATTAGAGTGTTTCCCGATCCAGCCAAGACCACTTTTTTCAGCCCAAACTTTATCCATTACTGGTGCAGAATCTATAAATCCTCTGCAATTAATTTCTCCAAATTTTTTCATTAGAAAAAGCTGAAGTTCCTTTAATTTATTTTTAATGACAAAGTGATAGTCTTTACCATAAGCATATTGAGAAATTTTTGGTGCATCATTATCTAATTGCTTCTTTGGATTGTGATAATTAAATAGAACACTTATAACAGATTTTGCTCCATCTACTAACTTACCGGGGTCTGTTCTTTTATCAAAATGATTTTCCATGTAACTCATTTTTCCATTGAAATCATTTGACAACCATTCTTCCAATCGTCTAGCTTCTTTTTCTAAAAAAACAGATTTTGAAATTCCTACATGAGAAAAACCTAAGTCGAAACATTTGCGCTTTACTAGCTTGGTTTTTTCTCTAATATCCATTAGAACATTTCTTTTTGACCTCCAGAACCTTTAGGCTTGTTAAGATGTTGGTAAGATAAATCTGTAGCCACTCTACCTCTTGTTGTTCTAACTAAATAACCTTGTTGTACCAAAAAAGGTTCATATACTTCTTCAATCGTTCCGGATTCTTCCCCAACCACAGTAGCTAATGTATTAATGCCTACTGGGCCACCTTTATACTTATCAATAATAGCGAGTAAAATTTTATGATCCATTTCGTCAAGGCCGTGTTTATCAACTTGGAGTGCATTTAACGCTATTTGAGTAATTTCATTGGTAATAACTCCATCTCCTTTAACTTGTGCATAATCTCTTACCCTTCTTAAAAGTGCATTGGCTATTCGCGGTGTACCTCTACTTCTGCTCGCAATTTGAATAGAAGCATCATTCTTTAGCGGTATATTTAAAATACTTGACGATCTTTTCACAATATCATCCAAAATATCATGGTTATAATACTGTAATCTACAATTTATACCAAATCTTGCTCTTAATGGTGCTGTAAGTAATCCGCTTCTTGTTGTTGCGCCAATTAAAGTAAACGGATTTAAGTCTATTTGAACTGTACGCGCATTTGGACCTGTATCTAAAACAATATCAATTTTATAGTCTTCCATTGCAGAATATAGATACTCTTCAATTACTGGGCTTAGCCTGTGTATTTCATCTATAAATAACACATCTCCCGAACTAAGATTGGTTAATAACCCTGCTAAATCACCGGGTTTATCTAGAACTGGCCCGGAAGTGATTTTAATCCCAACACCCATTTCATTAGCAATAATTTGTGCTAATGTTGTTTTCCCTAGACCTGGTGGTCCATGCAAGAGAACATGATCAAGGGATTCTTCCCTCATTTTAGCAGCGGAAACAAAAATTTTTAAGTTTTGTACTACTTGATCTTGTCCTGCAAAATCTTGAAATTCCTTTG
>JAYYEV010000043.1:0-74994 GCA_036159515.1 Bacteroidota bacterium
CTGCTCATCTGGAATAGCAATGTTGAACTCTTTTTCAAATTCCATGATCAATTCAACAGTATCTAATGAATCTGCACCTAAATCATTAGTGAAACTTGCTTCATTAGTTACTTCTCCTTCGTCAACTCCTAATTTGTCAACAATGATAGAGATTACTTTAGATTTTACGTCTGACATTATTATGTGTTTTAATTGATTTAGAGTGCAAATAAATAACATTTCCTGTATTCAGCAAAATACTTTACTTTAAACTTATTCAATTCCTACAGTTGAATAGATGAATTTCAATTTTTATATTTCGTGAAATTTTATCATGAATATTGCATTATTAGCATCAGGTAAAGGTTCAAATGTGAAGAATATACTATCTCATTTTCGTGAGGTAGATAATATTAATATCAATCTAGTAGCCACAAATAATCCGAATAGCCCAGTAATTCAATTTGCTAATGATTTTAATGTAGATAGCTATTTGTTTCATAGAACTGAGCTCAAACAAAGTGGATATTTGTTACGGTTAATCCAAGATTATGATGTTGATTTGGTCGTCTTAGCAGGATTTTTATTGAAGATACCCGAAGAATTTGTACAAAATTTTGAGGGAAAGATTATAAACGTACATCCTTCATTACTTCCGCTTTACGGTGGAAAAGGAATGTATGGGGATCATGTTCATAAAGCTGTTCTAGCTAATAAAGAAATTAAAAGTGGTATTACATTTCATTATGTAAACGAAAATTATGATGAAGGGAAGATTATAAAGCAATTTGAGGTAAGTTTGTCAGAAGAAGAATCCTTGAATTCATTAAAAAAGAAAATAAACGTTTTGGAAAAGACGTATTTCCCACAAATTATTTCAATGTTAAATGATGAATAATTTCCGGCAAAAAATTCACGAAATAATTTTTGAGGCAGATACTCCTGCAGGTAAAATATTTGATCTTTCCTTGCTTATTCTTATTGTATTAAGTGTCCTTGCTGTAATGCTTGAAAGTGTGGACTCTTTTAGAAACCAATACCAATCTTATTTTGATTTAGCGGAATGGACTTTTACCATTATTTTTTCCTTAGAATACATACTGAGGTTAAGCTCAGTTAAAAGCCCCATAAAATACATGACAAGCTTTTATGGGATAATAGATCTGTTAGCCTTGCTTCCTTCTTACTTAGGATTTGCAATAGGGGCTAATACCAATAATATTTCATCTATAAAAACCATTCGGACCATCCGTCTAATTAGAATTTTCAGAATCTTAAAATTAATCCGATATGTAAAAGAAGCAAAAGCACTAAAAGAAGCCTTTATTGCTACAAGGCAACGAATTGTAGTTTTCTTATTTGTGGTGCTATCAATTGTTATTTTAATGGGGACTATCATTTATTTAATTGAAGATCCAAAAGATGGTTTTACATCTATTCCAAGAAGTATTTATTGGGCTATTGTAACGCTGACTACAGTGGGGTACGGGGATATTGCACCTCAAACCGCTTTAGGTCAATTTTTTGCATCCATTATTATGATTCTGGGTTATGCTATCATAGCTGTACCTACTGGGCTCATTTCGGTAGAACTTTCAAAAGTGTCATTAAATACGCAATCATGTTCTAGTTGTTCCTTTGATAGTCATGATGACGATGCCTTATTCTGCAAAAAATGTGGTGCCGAATTAAATCCTGAATCTACATGAAAATAAACATCTACACAGATGGTGCCGCAAAGGGCAACCCTGGACCTGGTGGATATGGAGTAGTATTAATGGCTGGAAAACACTATAAAGAATTATCAGCTGGTTATAGACTAACCACAAACAATAGAATGGAACTACTTGCCGTAATTGTGGGATTGGAAGCCTTAAAAAAGTATCATCAGGAAGTAACGGTTTATTCTGACTCCAAATACGTAGTTGACGCAGTTGAAAAAGGTTGGGTTTTTAATTGGGAAAAAAAGAATTTTAAAGCAAAGAAAAACCAAGATTTATGGAAACGATTTTTAAAGTCGTTTAGAGCTCATAAGGTTCATTTCAAGTGGA
The DNA here is from genome assembly GCA_036159515.1 of Bacteroidota bacterium. GTDB lineage: Bacteria > Bacteroidota > Bacteroidia > Flavobacteriales_D > Parvicellaceae. The sequence continues at coordinate 2,031 of JAYYEV010000043.1, forward strand.
TTAAAGGGCATGCCGGACACCCCCAAAATGAGAAATGTGATCAATTAGCGGTTGCAGCAGCAGAATCAACTCAATTAAGTGTTGATACAGAGTATGAATCCGCATCAAAAATGGATTAAATGAAGGCTTTTCAGTTAATAAAATATGGCGCACCATCTAGCTTAGTTTTTAATGAAGTAGATGTAGAAAAACCAACCCTTTCAAACGATGACGAACTACTAGTAAAAGTACATGCCTTTGGCCTTAATTATGCGGATGTTATGGCTAGAAAAGGACTATATAAGTCAGCTCCTCCATTACCCTGTGTTTTGGGCTATGAGGTTATTGGTGAAATTGTTGCAGTGAAGAATACTAAACATCAAGATTGGATTGGGAAAAGAGTTTTAGCCATGACCCGTTTTGGAGGATATGCAGAATATGCTAAAACCAAAATTAAAGGTATTATTGAAATTCCTAAGGAAATATCAAATGGGGCTGCTTTAGCTTTAGCTACTCAATATTGTACTGCTTATTTTGCCCTATGTCATGAAATAAAATTATACCCTGGTGAGACGGTTTTAATACATGCTGCATCAGGGGGTGTAGGTACTGCTTTAACTCAATTAGCTAAGTGGAAAGGCTGTAAAGTCATTGGACTAACAAGGTCACCCAAAAAAGTAGATTACCTAAAAAGAAATGGAGTGGACTTAGCTGTAGTTACCACCGAAACGGATTATAAATCTGAAGTTGATAATCATCCAGAGTATAATAAGGTAAGTGCTGCTTTTAATGCCGTAGGAGGATCCACAGTTAAAAAAGATTTATCCATTCTAGATAGTAATGGAAAATTAGTTTTTTATGGAATATCCGATCGATCAAAAAAACGTAAAGGAATCCTTTACACCTTATTACAACTTTTTAAGATCGGCAAAATTCACCCTGTTTTTCTTTTAATGAAATCTCAAGGAGTAATTGGATTGAATTTACTTAGTATTGCCGATAAAAAACCAGAAAAGCTTCAGTATGTTCTGCAAGAATTGGTCGAATTAGCTAAACAAAAACACATTACACCAGTTGCAGATTTTAAATTTGCTTGGAAAGATTTACCAAAAGCACATGATGGTTTTGAAAAGGGAAAATATACAGGTAAAATCTACATTGAACTAGATGGATTTAGTTAGAAGAATTGTCATTTTTTTGGGTATTACAATCATGGCTATTGTCGTAACTTATTTCGTAGCTTTTAATGATTTTCAAACGGAACCATTACCCATACTTTCACCTAGAGATATTAACCCTGAATTGGTGGATTCTTCTTTACATAATAGAGGGATAGGGACATCCGGTATTTATCATCAAATTTCCCCATTTAATTTAGTGGATCAACATGGATTAGAAGTAACGGAAAAAGCAATAGAAAATAAAGTGGTGGTAGCTGACTTTTTTTTCGTTTCGTGTGGTTCCATTTGCCCTATCATGACCAAAAATCTCCAAAGAGTACATGATTTTTATAAAAAAAATCAAAATGTATTGATTCTATCCCATACAGTTTGGCCGGAAATGGATAGTGTTTCCGTATTGAATAATTATGCGAACCAATACAATGCTAATTACGATACTTGGCGGTTTTTAACTGGTGATAAAAAAGAGTTATATCGATTAGCCAGAAAAGATTATATGGTTGTTCCGGCGATCAATGATCCCAATTACCAGCATGGTAGTGAAGCTGATTTCATTCACACCGAAAATGTGGTATTAATCGATCGAAAAAAACGCATTAGGGGATATTATGACGGAACTGATGAAAATGAAATGAAAAAGCTAGTTAGCGATATTGGAAAATTACTTTAAACAGGTTCAAAATAGGGCTTAAATTTTCTGGTTAGATAATAAAACGGCAAAGTATCCACCAAAGCAATTACAAGCTTAAATAAATAGCCGGAAAAAATAAAATACACTAAAGAATGTGTTAATTGTCCATCTTCCCCTTTTGGCAACCCATCTACTAAAAAATGGGTTATGGTTATCACAGCAATACTATCAATTAATTGACTAAACAGGGTTGAGACATTATTTCTTAGCCAAAGTTTTTTCCCATTGGTTTTTGTTTTTAAAAAGTGAAAAATGTGCACATCAATAAATTGAGCTGAGAGATAAGCGAACATTGATGCAACAGTTGCTCCCATAGTTAATTTCCTGATTTGATAAAATGCATATTCCTGAGGTATGAAAATTTGATCTCCGTTAGTAGATACTTCCGGAAGTCCATTAACAAGTACTTCAGGTGGGTCTAATACCCCTGATATCCAGACAAAAAAGACAACCCATACATTAAGAATCAACCCCATCCAAACTACCTGGTTTGCTCTTTTTTTGCCATATAATTCACTAATTAAATCAGTACATAAAAATGTAAACGGATATGGAAGTACACCTATTGCAATTACGAATGGTATTTCTAGCTCAAATAAATGGAAAGAATAATCTATGAATTTAGATGTGCCTAATACATTAAGTAACGTTAGGGACCCAAGAAATATTCCTGAAAGTCCCAAAAAAAGGAGTTCTTGTTTTTTTGTGTTAGACAATCTATAAAATTGAAAAAGTAGCTAAATTAAATATACTTCCCAATAATTCCATTTCCTACGAAAACACCATTCTTAAAAACTTTTATTTTCTCTAAAAGTCCAAACTCATCGTAAATAAAGTGTCTTCCGTTGTATAGGTACCCCTCTTTAAACTCTCCATCCATGAGTAGGTTCTTATTTTCGTCATAGGTTTTACCGTAATTATTAATAAGACCTTTATTAGCTTGGTTAAACTTTCCTTGAATCTTAGGACCCATTTCAATTTCTTCATCAATGTAAGTGGTAATTTCAGAAATAAGTTCATACTGTTTGGTGGTTTGTACAGTACCGTTATTAAAGAAGCAATCTTTTTTCTTATCACCATTTTCATAATACCACGAAGCGCTACCGTTTTCTACGCCGTTAATAGATTTAAATATGAGTTCTTTATTTCCATTAGGGTAATAATAGGCAACTTGCCCATCAGTTTTCCCATTTAAATTAAAATTCTTTTTTTGCCTAAGCTTTCCATTGGGCCAAAATAAAGTAAATTCCCCCTGCATCATTCCGGCTATCACTTTTCCTTTTTCTTCTACCTTTCCATTTTGAAAATAGGTGGTATAAGCTCCATTTGTTCTGCCGTTTTTGTAATTTATCTTACTTCTTATATTCCCATTAGGCCAATATTTGATCCATATGCCATTTTTTCGGCTGTTCACATATACTCCCTCTTCAATTTTATTTTCAGCATTGTACCCTTCCTTAGGTTTCATTTCACCTGTTATAATCCAGTACCCTGTTTTTCTACCGCTTTCGGGATCAATTTTGTTTATGGTGTCATTATTGATTCCAAAAATAAATTGTACGTTAAAAAGAAGTGTGAGGCAGAAGAGCAATAATTTATATTTAAAAATGGTATTCACTTACAGGTAAAAGTACAAAAGTCGAACCATTTTTATGTAGGATCGTTTATTTTTAAAGTTTAATTAACAATTGATCATGAAAATTACTTCCATACAAATGGATATTTACTGGGAAAATGTAGATAAAAATTTAGATCAATTAACGAAATTATTTAGCACGCTTCCATCTTCTGATTTAGTCATTCTCCCCGAAATGTTCACAACTGGATTTACGATGAATGCCCCACAAGTAGCTGAAAAAAAAGAAGATAAAACGCTGAGTTGGATGAATAAAATGTCAAACGAATATGACATTATGATTATGGGTAGTATTCCAGTTGTTGAAAAAAAACACTTTTATAATCGTCTTTTTGTAGTCTATAATGATCAGATTCAATATTATGATAAGCGGCACCTGTTTTCAATGGCAAATGAAGACCAAACTTACAGTGCTGGAAACAGTAGTATCATAATAGAGTACAAGGGTTGGAAAATCATGCCGTTAATCTGTTATGACTTAAGATTTCCTGTTTGGAGTAGAAATCATGTACAAGACAAAAGTTACAAATACGACATACTTATTTATGTTGCCAATTGGCCTGCAAAAAGATCTAGCGCATGGGTAGATCTATTAAAAGCTAGAGCAATAGAAAATAGTTGTTACACATTTGGTGTAAATAGAGTTGGAACAGATGGTAATCATGTCCACTATAATGGTCAATCGAGAACATTTGATTTTTTAGGAAATAGAATAGATCAATTTGAATCTGATAAACCAATGATTGATCAAACGATTTGTGAAAAAAGCAGCTTAGACGTGTTCAGACAAAAGTTTCCAGTTCTTGACGATGCCGATACGTTTACATTGAAGTATTAAACATCCACTTTATTGATGTGGTCCAGTTTTTTTTAATGTTAATATTTCCTTGATAATTGTATATTTTCTCAGGTTGAATTAGCTTAAATATATCACCAGTAGACCAATAGTGATTTTTGTCTTTGTCTTCTATTAACTGAAGTGTATAATCTCCTGGATCAATTCTATTAAAATTCATTTTAAAATGGTTCCCTTTAAATGGAATTTCTCTTACTACTTGATCATTTTTATGGATGTTTAAAATGTAATCAGACGAAATAAGACTATCTATAATTATTTCAAATTCACCAAGTTCATGGTCTTTTCTAATACTGAAATGAATGGTAGAAGTGTCCTCTTTAATGGATTTTAATCCAATAATACTGTTTGGTAATAAAACTAATTTAAATTGACCATATCTAGTTGGGTCAATAGTTAGCATCTCACCGAAGTGTGTGTAATGTCCGTCTAACCTTACAGAATCTTGATATAAGATTATTTTACTGGTGTCAATCCCTACTAAAAATTGATTAAACTGCAATTGATAGTCCTTTGATAATCTCCATTTGTTATGCTGTTTTTCTTTAAATGTAAGTTGGTATTCCATTGCTTTTTTATCTGTATTGGCTAACATCAACTTTTTACTGAAATTTTGTTTTGGGCTAGTAACTAAAAGGAAGTATTTGTCTAGGGTATCATTTATAAAAAAGGTATGTATTTTTGATTTTTTTAAGGAATGATATGATACTTGAGAAATGGTATCAAGTATGAAACATGAATCTACAATTTGGTTAAACTCCAGGGTTATTTTCCCATATTCATTAAGGGATGACTTTTCAATATTTACTCTTTGAACAGGCTCAAAGCTAACTTGTTTCCCCTGCTGTAAACTATCAGCTATAATAGATATGGTATCGGTATTAAAAAATACATTTTCCATTAAACTATCGAGCTCGTAATTATTGTTTTCATCGTTGAAACCTCCAATTAGGTAATTACCAGGCTTAATGAAATCAAATTCAAAAACTCCTTCTTTATTACTGTATGTTTTATAGTTTAATAATGTATCGCTGATATGTTTAAGAAATACAAGGTAACCCTCTCCTTTTTGTTCGTTAGGCATTTCCATAATTTCCCCCTTATATTTTCCACTTTCAATTTTGTCCCCAGTTGAAAAAACAAATTTGAAGTTTGAAATTTCATTTTTCTCAGTTAAATCAGCAATAGAATTTGGAAAATAAAATTGGTACGTGGTGTTTTTGCTAAGCGAATCATTCCATTTTATGATTAATTTATTTTTAAAAACATTGGTTTCCAATTGATATATGGTTGGACTTGTGATTAGATTTCTTTTTCCTTTTCCAAATTGAATATTTTCGTTAAAAACCAATTCTACTTCATTTTCATTAAAAAAAGTAGCTAAACTCAATGGGTGGGTTTTTAAACTATCCAGTTGGGGCGGTGAAACATCTTTTTTTCCACCAGTTAGTGGAGCTTGCTGGGCACAACTAACCAATAAAAAAAGTACTATAATAGTAAAAGCTTTCATAGTAAGGTTTCTATCAAGCTTAGTAACTTTTTGATGCCAATTTTATCCCTCTCACTGAAAGCACTAAAGTTGTTGTGATCAATATCTAAAATAAATTTTACATTATTTTCTGAATCAAAAATGGGAAAAACCATTTCGGACTTTGACGCTTCATTACAGGCAATATGACCCTCAAATTCATTTACATTATCTACTGTAATCGAAGTCTTTAATTCCCATGATTTTCCACAAACTCCTTTTCCATATGCAATTTTCACACAAGCTGGAGGACCTTGAAAAGCGTTTAAAATAAGGTGCTGACCTACCACTTCATAAAACCCCACCCAAAACCAATTTGATTTTAGTTTCACTAGAGCAGCAAAATTCCCTAAATTAGTGTACAAGGGGACAGTTCGGTCAAGGAGTCCTTTGGTTTCCACATAAAGTTCATCATAATTCATAGTCTCGCTTTCCACAACTAAAATTTATTCAAATTAACGTCATATAAATACATTGTAAGTTATAATTCACTAGAATTTTTATTTTTAAGTCATAAATCAGAATCATGGCAGGTCACAGTAAATGGGCTAATATTAAACATAGAAAAGCAGCTCAGGACAAAAAGAGAGCAAAAGTATTTACACGAGTAATTAAGGAACTGACTATAGCAGCCAGAGATGGTGGAGGTGACGTGGATACCAATCCCTCCCTAAGATTAGCGGTTCAAAATGCGAAGGGTGCTAATATGCCTAAAGACACCATTGAAAGAGCAATTAAAAAAGGTGTTGGTGGAGAGGGAGCAAATCTTACAGAAATCTCTTTTGAAGGTTATGCATCTAATGGAATAGCGGTATTTGTGGAAGCCACTACAGACAATAACAATAGAACAGTTGCTTCAGTTAGATCTATTTTTAATAAATATGGGGGTAATTTAGGTACAAACGGTTCTCTCGGTTTTTTGTTTGAAAGGAAGGGGATATTCACAGTCAAGAAAGATTCTATTGATGCTGTTGATTTAGAAGAAGTAGAAATGGATTTAATTGATTTCGGGTTAGAAGAATTAACAGAAATGGATGAGGATATAATTATTCAAACCAGCTTTGATGAGTATGGTACAATGCAATCTGCGTTAGAAAAAAGAGGTTGGGATGTGAGTAACACGGAATTGCAGAGATTACCCCTAAATTCAACGGCTCTTGATGTAGAAAATGCTAAAAAAGTAATGAAACTGATAGATAAGATGGAAGAAGATGACGATGTAAATGCAGTTTACCACAATTTGGAACTAACCGAAGAATTATTGGCTCAAATGGATTAACTTTTTTTAGTTAATTCCATCCATATTTCATTTCCTTTTCTCTCTGGAATTGAGTTTTTACAAATTTGAAGTTTTTTGATATCAAATTTAGGTTCAAAAAGTTTTTGATACTCCATCATGCTACCCCCAAAAGGTGGCCCCTTTTTTTCAAAGTTAATACCGAATAAAAGACCAATTAACTGCCCTTTCTTTCGCAGAAGATTATGTGTTTTTTCAACATACTTTACTCTTGCAGATGGATTTTGGGCGCAAAAAAAGGTTTGTTCAATAATAACATCAAAATAGGATGACATACTAAGATCAAAGAAGTTTTCGGATAAAATTCTATTCTCTGGAAACCATTTGTTTTTTGATTTAAAGAGGGTAACTGCTTCAGAAGATATGTCCATGTAGAATACGTTTTTAAAGGCTAACTGGTGAGCATATGATACTTCATATCCTGAACCTGCCCCAGGAATCAAAATGTGTAAATCTTTATTTTTTTGAGTATCAAACCAATTTTTTATGGCGGGTGAAATGTATCCAATATCCCAGCCAATTTTATTGGACTGATATCGACTATCCCAGTATGCTTTATCTAGCCTAATTTTCCCCATTGATTTCCCCCTTTTCAGAGAGTAAAATGGCTAATGATCGATAGGACTCAAACTTACTTAGTATGATCAAAATTACCACAGTTACCGGAACGCTTATTATCATTCCAGTGGTGCCCCATATTGCTCCCCAAAAAACAAGTGAAATGATACTTAGCAAAGGACTTATATTCATAGAATTTCCAAGCCATTTTGGTTCTAGGAAATTTCCGATAATTACTTGAATAAAACCAACAACAAAAAAGATAATTAGTCCTGTACTAAAGTCTCCAAACTGAAGCAAACTGAACACAGCAGGAAAAACTGTAGCTAAAAGAGAACCAATGGTTGGGATATAGTTTAATAAAAAGATAAGGAATGCCCAAAACACAGCGAAATTTAAATCACAAAATGCAAATACCAGATAACTAAAAAATCCAGTAATTAAGCTCACTAAGGTCTTTATACCTAAATATCTAGCCACTGACCATTCAATTTTGGAAAGTGTTTCCATTAATGAATTGTATTTGTTTTTATTTCTTATGAAAATCTTTTGTAGTTTTTTATTGAACTGAGTTTCTTCAATAAAAATAAAAACAACAAAAAGGAGTATCATTAAGGCACTACTTAATATTGTGGAAATAGCATTAAATAACTCTCCTGCTATGGCTTTAAAATCTAATGTGGACATGTTGTCCTCAACGTATGATTCAATATCGATATCAAAGGTGGTGTTTAGTGTTAAAATGATCTTGGCTATGTTATCATCATAATCATGATGTGATTTTATAATGTTATTAAAACTAGTGAGCACTACTTGAGATGAAAAAAATAGAACTAAGAAGACTAAAGCAGTAGAAATTATTTTTTTAAGCCCGTTGGGTACAACTTTTCCGTAAAATGGAATTTTTTGTGTGATGGCAGTGAAAATTCGAACAGTAAACCATAATACAAGTGCAAAAATAAATGGCACTAAAACATATTGTCCATAGATTAATATCACAACTAGCACTACTGCGCATATGAGAAAATTGGTAAGCCTGTTCAATCTTGATTATTTATGAATTAATCGCAATAAAGTTAAAATAATAAATAAAAAAAGGCCTGCAGTTCAGGCCTTTGTAAAATAATTATTATTGATGGGTTATTTCATGACTTGCAACTTCTTATACAATATCCCCTCACTATTTATGTACGAAATGTGGTAAATTCCATTGCTAAATGTAGAAAGGTCTACATTAATAGCTCTGTCAATTTTAGTAATAGACTTTGAATAAACAATTTCTCCTAATGAGTTGGTGATTTCAATCTGACCATTGTTTACATTTTGATCATCAATTTTTAGAGTGGCAACTTCTTGAGCAGGATTAGGAAATACCATTAATGATGCATTTTCAATGTCTTTGTTTTCAATTCCTGTTGAGCTTGGAATAGCTTCTGCAGATTGTACAATTTCTTTTGAAGCATCATCCTGAATCCAAACTACAACACCTAGGTTGCTAAAGTCCTCCACTGAGTGACTGCTAGAGTGATCAATTGGAGAATTTGCATCAGGGGGTAACACATAACTTCCTTGGAAAGTGTAAGAGAAGTTTTCATTTACAGGAACTCCGTCTTGTAGTGGACTTAATGAAAATCCACTAGATCCAGGAACCATTTTTTTCATCACATAACCAAATTGGGTTTCCCCATTACTGCCCACATTGTTGTATGTCATATATTCAAAAATGGCAACATACAAAGTCAATGAATTGGTGAAATCTCCCAATGGATTAATGTTTACGTTAATATCAACGGTTTGGTTGTCAACTGTAAAAAAGGAGGATAACTCTACAAAAGCAGGAATGGCCAATACATCATCCATAACCTGTGCAGAAAGAGCACTTGAATTGTCCTGCCAGTAGTTTCCATCTACTACTAAATCAGGAACCGCATTTACACTGTAGTAACCTCTTCTATCTCCTCCTTCTTGAGTATAATACGGGTCTCCCGAACCTGGCCACGACATTTGATATTTTAGAATAGAATATTGGTCCAGAGCATAGTTGGAAGTCACAGATGTTATGTTTTGGTTACCAGCTACGCAAGGGCCACAGGTAGAACTCGTAAATGCTTCAAGCATTGGTCTTTTCAATGTGGCGTTGTCATAAATAGTTACAGTAGCATATGCAGTGTCATTGGAATTATTCATATCGTTGGTGGAATTAATATTGCTAGCCCACACGGCAATATCATAGGTTCCTGCCGCAGTTGGGCTCCAACTTGTGCCATGATTAAATGAATGAATATCTCCAGTGCCAAGATTTAGTCCAGAAACTGATTCTGTTACTGGTGTTCCCCCATCTATTGCGTAATTGATATCCATAGAAGTTACGGTATTAAGCCCCATATTTTGAAGTTCCCCTGAAACTACAAATGGTCCATTCGCTAGAATCAATGTTGGAGAAGTAGTAACGGCCATACCAGACATATCTATGGTTGAGGGGGTTGTGCACGTTAACGTTGCTTCAATGGGTATATAAGGGCCACCTACACCATCTACACAGTTCCAAGTCCCGTCTCCATCGATATACATGGTAATCGTACCAGTAGTAGATAATACCGATACACCAGAATGATCGCCATCGGCATCATACAGTAAATTCCCTGAATTTCCTACTCCGTCATATATTTGGAGATTATCATACCCAACTTCTGTTTCTCCAGCAGTAATATTTAGCGTAATGAAATCACCTGGAGTAGAAGCTACGGCTGTGAAAACTGTAAATGCACCTGCGCCATAGCAATAGGGGCCAAAGTTATCTCCACACGTTGGAGGAGTTGAAAAACTAATGGGGCCTTGCCAATTACTCAAATCTCCATTTCCACAATCGGCCTGAACATAAAATTCATAATCAGTTTGCGATGATAATCCAGTGGCTGAATAGGATGTAGAAGTAACCGTAGCTGAGGTCCCAGAACCAAGTGTGAAACCTGCTGCTCCGTATTCAACGTTCCATGAAGGTTCGCTTCCTCCTGGAGTCCATGTAAAATCAGCACCCGTTGCTGACAAGTTACTAATTACAACATTAGTAGGCTTGATACATGAAGGGGCTTCTCTAATTTCAAAATGATCTATAGCTATATCTCCCCAGTATTGAATTCCACTCCCATCGTCTCCTACATAGGCAGTAATTTTAAATTCTACAGACCCTGAAAAAGAAGATAGATCTACAAATTCTTCAACCCATTGGTCTCCCTGGTCTCCAGATTTACTAAATACATTAGTGTAAGATGTGCCTCCATTTGAGGATGCATCAATTTTTAACTCAGCAATAGAAGCACCAAACATATGGCTATAAAACTTTAGTTGAGGTATGGTAAGTGCACTTAGGTCTATTGCTGGGGTATGTAAAATTGCACTGTCACCAGGAGCTCTTGGTGCAGAAGTTTCTATGTAAATGTAGTTTCCTCCACCAGTTATGTCATCACTAGGCCCAGTTGGATTTGAGGGAGTAGTACCCGCATTAAGAGTCCAATCAAAAACATCATTTTGATCTTGAATCCAACACGGAGCCATGCCAGGGTCAAAAGTTTCAAGATAAGGTGCGTTACCAGGACAAGTAGAAACGGTAATAGGTCCAGCAAAATTACTTAATCCGTTTCCAGAAGCTTGGCAATCTGATTGCACATAAAAATCATACATGGTATAGGAAGTTAATCCAGAAATGGTTGCTGTAGTGGTCGTTGATGTTGAAGTTGATCCACTCCCTTGAGTAAATCCGGATGTTCCATATTCAATGGTGTAAGAACCTGCATTAGGCCCTGCAGACCAAGAAAGGTCAACTGAACTAGAAGTGGTTCCGGTAATCGAAACTCCATATGGATCTAAGCAGGCAGGAGGTGCACATGTTGAGTTAGAAACTCCAGACCATATCGGACCATCGTTACCAGAATTTGTTGGGTATGGACCATAGGACCCGACCGTGCTGCCGTCAGGAGCAGTTATGGTGTAAGTAATTTCGGTATCCCATGTTCCAGAAACAAAATCAAAACTTACGTTATCCCCTGTATAAGTACTGATGGAGTCCATTGCGCTACTCCCTCCAGCTGGAACGCTAAAACTGGTTATTAATACGCTGTTAATTGATACATTGATTTGAGCACCATTCCAACCATCACCGTATGAATCCTGCATGTCAACAACATAATGACATTGAGAAAAAGAAAGTTGATAGGTTAAAAATGTGAATAGTAGAAGTATTGTTTTTTTCATGGTTTACATATTTTAACACAATTTAGTATATATTTTGATATTATAAAAGGAGACAAAGCAAAAGCTTTGGAGAAAAAAATAGGTTACAGATGCAACCTATTTTAAATAGTGACCCCGGCAGGATTCAAACCTGCAACCGCTGGAGCCGAAATCCAGTGCTCTATTCAGTTGAGCTACGAGGCCATAACACAAAAGTAGAATTATTTTATCATAATAATTTTGATTTTATTTAGTTTGTAGCCTGTGAGTAAATTAAATAGCATATTTCTTTTTTTATGTATTTACATTCAATGTAATAATCCTTTTTTTGCTCAAAGCTACTTTTCGGTAGAAACATGGAGAGATCATTTACCTTACTCAAATGCCACAGAAATTTCAAAAGTAGGTGATCTTATTTACGCTTCAACTCCTCATTCTTTAGTTGAGCTAAATACAAATACCAATGAAATTACTCGTTTTTCGAAGGTGAATGGACTTAGTGAAACAGGAATTGCCCAAATAGTGGGTAGTGACCGATATAATACGTTAGTAATAGGTTATAATTCTAGTAATATAGATTTAATTAAAGATGGTGAAATTATAAACATTTCAGCTATTCTAAACAGCAACTTAATTGGTGATAAAACGATAAATGAATTGTACGTTTATGAACAGTTTGTTTTCATTTGTACTGGATTTGGAATAGTGGTAATAGATCTCATTAGAGAAGAGGTTAATGACACTTATATAATAGGTCAAAACAATACGCAATTGAAAGTGAAAGACATCCACATTTCTTCAGATTCTATATTTGCATTAACAGACTTAGGTATTCTTGCTGCTAATCGGAATTCCAACTTTCTTTCAGATTTTAATAATTGGAATTTAATATCGCAATCTCCATCTGGAAATATCGAAAGACTTGAATCAATAGAAGATGATTTCTTAGCGTTTGGAAATCAAAATATAATATATAGCTATAATGGCCAGTGGCAAACTATTATGAATCGACCTAGTGAAGAATTAAGAAACGTAAGATATGTTGATCAAAAATTAGTAGTTGCTACATCCTCTTATGTGACCCTTTATGAATCGGATTTAACGGCACTACAAGACACTTCAGCACTATTTTATGCGCTAAACGGAGTTACGGGCATAACTCCAAATGACTTTTACATTACAACAGACTATTATTGGTTAGCGGATGAAAAAAGAGGGTTTCATCGCTTAACTGACAATTTTAATGCACAAGAAATTGCAAACAGTGGCCCATTCACTAACGAAGCGTTTCACCTTTCCTGTGAAAATGATCATTTATTTGTGTCTGCAGGTAGGGTAGACGGAACTAATTGGAATAAAACGTTCAATTGGCATGGGATATATGCCTATGATCAAAATGAATGGATGATGTATAATCAGATTACAATTCCTGCAATGGAGCAAGACATTGATACGGTTTCTGATATTCTCTCAGTAACACCCCACTTAATTAATGAAAATGAATTTTTTGCTTCGTCATATGGGGGTGGATTACTGCATTTTCGTGATGGGCAGCTGATAGATAGATATTCTTATTATAATTCATCATTACAGCCAAGAATAGGGCAAAATAGTAACGTATTGGTTTCGTCATCAGCATTTGATTCACAAGGGAATTTATGGGTTTCTAACCCTTATACGAATTCACCGTTGTCTGTGTTGACACCTGATGGTGAATGGCAATCATTTTATTGTGGAAACCAAGCAGCAGATAAGTTGTGTACAAGTCTTACAGTGGATAACCAGTATGGTTATGTGTGGATGATTATTAAAGGATTAGGATTAGTTGTTTACGATTATAATCAAACCCCTCTTGATGATTCCGATGATGAGTATGCATTGGTTACTACGGCTAGTGGAAATGGTTCGCTTCCAAGTTCTTATGTAAATACCGTAGCTATTGATTTAGATGGAGTGATTTGGATTGGAACAGATAACGGACCTGTTCAATTCTACAGCTCTTACCCCATTTTTAATGAGTCAAATTATAATGCTCAAAGAATACTGATTGAAGATAATGGTACTATTCAATATTTGCTTGAAAGTCAGATCATTAATGACATTGAAGTTGATGGTGCTAATCGAAAATGGATTGCAACAAACGGTGGAGGTTTATTTTTAATGTCCGAAGATGGAACAAATACAATCTATTCATTTTCATCATTGAACAGCCCTTTGTACAGTGATCAAGTCAATGCGCTTGCTTTAAATCATAAAACAGGCGAGGTTTACATTGCTTCTGAAGATGGTATACAAGGGTTTAAATCTTCAGCTACCGAATCCTATCTTTCTTTTCAATCTTTAGAAGCCTATCCTAACCCTGTTAGAGAAAATTATTTTGGAAATATCGCCATAAAAGGAATGATGACTAATTCTGAGGTAAAGGTAACAGATGCCAACGGTACATTGATAAGTAACTTAATTTCTGATGGTGGTCAGGCCGTTTGGAATGGAAAAAATTTAGAAAATGAATTCGTTCCTTCTGGAGTATATTATTTTTTTGCTACCTCACAAGATGGGTATAGTAAGGCAAAAGGAAAAGTGTTAATCATCAGGTAGTTTTATACTTAGGGTTGTGAATATTTATTGGAGAAGTAAAAAATCAAATAAATAATAACGCATAGTTTTGATTGTATGTGGTTAGATGTAGTAATTGCTTTACCTATACTTTGGGGAATTTATAACGGATATCAAAAAGGACTTATTTCTCAAGTTCTTGGAATAATAAGCTTAGCTATTGGAATTTATTTGGGGATTTACCATGGAGATTTAGTCTTTTTTTTGTTAGAAGGTAAAGTTTCAGACACCTACATACCCATTATCTCTTTTGCCATCATTTTCTTAGCTACAGTAGCGCTGGGAATTTTACTTTCTAAAGTCATTGAAAAAATGCTAGCCTTTATTCAATTAAAACAATTAAATAAAATAGGAGGAATTGTATTTGGAGTGCTAAAAGTGCTTCTTTTTTTGTTGGCCGGAATATATTTTTTTGAAAAGTGGGATACCAAAAATAGCATCATAAAGAGTGAAACAAAAAATGAATCGGTTTTATTTCCATTACTAGTTGAAACCTCATCCATTATTTTACCGGAGTTAAATAATAAAGAAATACTAAATATTACAGAATCACTTCAACAAGAAAATGTCTTAAATCTAGAAGATTAGTTACATTTGAGATGTGTTTTTTGAAAACGATAACGCACATCTGCAAATAAAAACTCAACTCGTACAGTTGTATAAAACCAATAGAGTTCCACATGCTTTATTATTTAGTGGTATGGAAGGTTCAGGTCATTTTCAGTTGGCCATGTTTTTTGCAAAAACCTTGCTTTGTAAAGAAGTTATTAGTGGCCCATGTAATCAATGTACTTCTTGTAAAAAAATAGATAATTTTAATCACCCTGATCTTCATTTTTCATTTCCTATTCACCTTTCCAAATCAGAAAAATCAGAGGTATCGGATGATCATATAGTTGGTTTTTCTAAAATGCTAAAAGAATATCATTGTATAGGAAAACAGGTTTGGTATGCTAAAATGGGGAACGAAAATAAACAAGGTGTTATTGGAGTTAAAGAAGGACAGGAGATCATAAAAAAGTTGCAGTTAAAATCTTATGAAGGCGGGAAAAAGCTATTGATTATTTGGCTCCCAGAGTTAATGAACGTTCAAGCAGCTAATAAACTGCTAAAGCTCATAGAAGAACCCCCTGAAAAAACAAATTTGATTTTTGTTTCAGATCGTTCTGAGCAACTACTACAAACCATTTCTTCTAGATTACAACAAATTAAAGTTCCTCCTTTTGAAAATAGTTTTGTGAGTATGTATTTACAGTCTCATTTTGATGTAGAAGAAAGTGAGGCTAAAATGCTTTCAAAAAGTGCTGGAGGAAACCTACATAAGGCTATATATAAGCACCTTAACAATGAAAAAAGTCAAGAATTCTTAGCTCAGTTTGTCCAATGGATGAGGTTATGTTATTCAAGAAATATTTCAGACACTATAGATTGGGTTAATGATTTCTCTAAAAAAGGAAGAGAAACAAATAAAGAGTTTCTTAAATATGCGTTGGAATTATTTAGACAGTGTATTACAAATCATTACATGGTGTCCATGGACGGATTAAGCCCTGAAGAAGAACAATTTTTAATAAAGTTCAAACCTTTTATAAATCATAACAATATCATTGAATTGAATAAGGTTATAAATGAGGCTTATTATCATGTGGAAAGAAATGCTAATATTAAAATTCTTATGTTAGATGTCTCACTGCATTTATATAAATTGATCAGAAATTCGAAATGAATTCAAAAAGTTGAATTGTTCTACCTGTAAAAATAAAGGAATTCCAAAGGGTTGTAAGGGAAATGGCTCATGTTTCACCAATGGGTGTAACCAACGGTCAGTATATAATTGGCTGTCTGATTTCGATGCGTTACTACCCGCGCAACAAACAGTAGTAGAATTAAGTTATAAAAATGGCAGAAAAGATTTTGGTTCAAATGTCAATAAATTAACCTTACAAGTGGGTGATTTAGTATTGATAAGTAATTCTTATGGAAAGGATATGGGAACGGTAAGTTTAACTGGGGAATTAGTACAGTTTCAAATTAAACGTAAAAAGGCAGAAAAGATATTTAACAAGTTCCCAGAAATTATTCGAAAAGCAAATAAAGAAGATATAATAGCTTGGAAAGAGGTTAGAGAAAAAGAAGATGATTATATGCGAAAGGCTAGAATAATGGCTATAGATTTAGGTCTAAAAATGAAAATTAGTGATGCTGAAATACAGGCAGATGGTAAAAAAATAACATTTTATTATACGGCAGATAACAGAGTTGACTTTCGTAATCTTTTAAAAAAATGGATAGAAGATTTCAGCATTAAAGTAGAAATGAAACAGGTTGGTCACAGACAAGAATCTGCCAGACTAGGAGGAATTGGTTCATGTGGAAGAGAACTTTGTTGCTCTACATGGATGACTGATTTTAGATCGGTCACTACAAAGGCAGCCAGGTATCAGCAATTAGCACTAAATCCTCAAAAGCTAGCAGGTCAATGTGGTAAGCTAAAGTGTTGTTTAAATTTTGAATTAGATCAATATATAGAATTGATGAATACTTTTCCTTCTGCTAAAAGAAAGTTGATTTCTAAAGCGGAAAAAGGTATCCATGTAAAAACAGATGTATTTCGAAAAACGATGTGGTATGTCATTAAAAACCAAGACACCAAGATTTCTAATGTGGTTAATTTTCATGTGGATGAAATCAAAGCGTTACATGAAAAGATGGATAATGGGGAATCCATAAATACATTAAAAAATATGGAAGTAGATTCAACTTTTAGTGCACATTCCAATTCTATCCTAACGGACGATATTAACCGATTTAATAAGAGGTTTAAAAAGAGAAATAGATTAAAAAATAGAAAGAAATGAAAAAATTGAGTCTACTAGCCTATACACTGTCTCTTTTGCTAACAAATATCAGTTGTAAAAATGATAATTTATTATATACTTCTTTTCAAGAAATTAAAGATACTACTTGGTCATTTAAAGATAGTGTGTTTTTTAATTGGGAAATTGAAGACACTACCAAGTCATACTCTATTCAATTGAACATACGTCATACTACGTCCTATAAATGGGCTAATATTTTTCTTTTTTCGGATCTAGTTTTCCCAAATGATAAAGCAAGAAGAGACACATTTGAATTTTATTTTTCGGATGATTATGGTCATTGGACTGGTGATAAATCAGGATTATTAGTTAAACATAAATTCCCTCTTTATGAAAGAGTTAAATTTCCCATGAAAGGAGTCTATAAGCTCAATTTAAATCAAGCGATGCGAGATACTCAGCTAGTAGATTTAATGAATATAGGGATCGAAGTTTACACTAATCCAGTGTTAAAATAATGCCTTACTATAATCACCATATTCAATCAAAATTACCAAAAATTGGAACTACCATTTTCACCACTATGTCAAATTTGGCTAATGATCATGGAGCCATTAATTTATCACAAGGATTTCCAGATTTTGACGTGGACGAGCGACTAAAAAATTTAGCTATTAAGTACATTAAAAAAGGCCCACATCAATATGCACCTATGCAGGGTGCATTACCTTTAAGAGAAGCTATATGTGAGAAAGTGAATACGATGTACAATGCTTCTTATGATGTGGAAAAAGAAATTACTATTACAGCTGGAGCAACCCAAGCTATTTACACGGCTATTTCAGCTCTAGTAAAAGAAAATGATGAAGTAATTTTATTTACCCCAGCATATGATTGTTATGAGCCAGCTATTGAAATTTGTGGAGGAAAACCGGTGTTCTTTCAACTTGAGGGACCTGATTTTGCCATTAATTGGGAGGAGGTTAAAGAATTAATTAACCAAAAAACACGAATGATTATCATTAATTCCCCTCACAATCCTACTGGTTCAGTGCTTTCTAAAAAAGATTTTTTAGCATTAGAGAATATTGTTTTAGAAAAGGATATTATAGTATTAAGCGATGAGGTGTATGAACACCTTGTATATGACGAGTACGCACCTCAGTCTGTCGTCTCGTATCCTAAATTAGCAAGTAGCGCTATTGCTGTCTTTTCATTTGGCAAGACCTTTCATGTAACGGGATGGAAATTAGGTTATGTTTTAGCGCCTGAAAATCTAATGCATGAGTTTAGAAAAGTACATCAGTTTAATGTTTTTTCCTGTAATCACCCTTTTCAATTGGCTGTAGCTGAGTACATAAAAGATGAAGAGAACTACATGAAGTTAAGTGCTTTTTATGATAAAAAAAGAAAGCTTTTTTTAGAAATGGTAAATGCATCTAGATTTAAAGCCACTCCCTCAAAAGGAACCTATTTTCAATTACTGAATTATGAAGAAATATCTCCTTTATCAGATATTAAAATGGCCAAGAAGATGACAATAGAAAATAAACTAGCCAGTATCCCAGTTTCCGTTTTTTACCATACTAAAATGGATCAGAAATTTTTGCGATTTTGTTTTGCAAAAAAAGAGGAAACCATAAAAAAAGCTGGTGATATCTTAATCCAGCTTTAATTATTCACATTGATATCTTAAGATTTGATATACGATAGAAAACACACCCTAAATATTTCTTATATTTTTGAGAGTATATGAGATTTAAAAGTTTACTGTTTATCTTTTTTCTTTCGTTTTCTGCTTCCGCCCAACACTTGATTGATGTGTATTGTTCAGAAGACAGTTGCAGTCATACCGTGATTGATCCTGAGCTACTTATGATAGAGCGATGGGATACGTTAGCTCAATCTAAGTTTTGGAAGTTGGTGATGAATATGAGTAGTGATACTTGCATTGTTAATATCGCACATAACAGAAAAATTCTAGGATATGTGGAGAATGAAGCTTGGTTTTGTCAAACAGAGGATGAGAAAAAAGAATTTAAAGACTCTGTTATCCACTATAATTGTTTAGATAGTAACACCAGAATTTATATTACTGCAGGAAAAAAAGACTTTTATTTAATCGAAGAAGTGATACCCAGCATATCCATGGCCATTGATATTTTTGACGAAAATCATGTGGATCCTTGGTACGCACAGTCCATATTACTTATTGAAAGCCCTGCAAAAATTAGATATTCAAATGCAGGTGCTTATGGACCATTTCAATTAATGAAAAAAGTAGCAAGGAAAATGGGGCTTACAGTGAATAGCACTACAGATGAAAGAAAAAACTTTGATAAATCAGCTTATGCAGCTAGTGAGCTTTTAAAAACAATTTGCATTCCTCAAGCCCACAGAATATTATGTGAATTAGGTGATTTTGAGCCAACAGGTGATGAATTGTGGTTCAAATTTTTTGTGTTACATATTTATCACGCTGGTGCTTATAATGTGCAAAAACTGGTATCACAACTAGAAAAACCAATTGATGGAATGGAGTTAATTAAATGGATGTGGACTCACGAGTATGGAAATTTCAAAAATGCATCTCAAAACTATTCTCAAATTGCCATAGCTGCCATGCTCACTCTTCAAGATATTGTTTTAGAGGATTGTGATTATATCTTTAAATGCGAAGGCAATCATTATTCTGAATATTAATGAATAGATTATTTCGATCCATTAGCGTAATTGTAGCTATTTCATTTGCCATTATCACTTTTATACATTACCATCAAGACTTAGACTTAGTCATTCCATTTTATTCTCAAATCACATTAATGATAAGTCTTTTATTACTTATTCTCTTTGTGTTTCGGTTGGTTTGGCGGTGGAAAAACTATGCGCTTTTAAAAGATAATGATGGGTTTGTTTTTACCAGACATGGGTGGAGTAAATTACTTACTAATGAGTTGATGCCTTTTTTCATTTTTTTACCTCTAATTGTGATGTTGAACATCTATACTAAAGATGCTGTTGTTTTTAGTTCGGTTCTTCTTTTAATTATGCTAGAAGGATTTGTTTTTTTAATCATTGCAAAAAATCATTTCAAAATCATGTTAAATGATAAGGCCATTATTTATTTTTCAAATCAACCTGACCTTATACGTTGGGAACAGATAAAGCAAATTAAAATGAGTGAAATGGGAATATTAGTCCTCAAAACCAATGGAAAGAAATTATTTATTGAAAATGAATCGTTTGTAAATGCGAAGGAAATTAGATTTCAAATCAAAAAATCAGCTATCGATAGACACATTTTGTTAGAGGAGATAGGACTCTTAGTTTAGAGCAGAGTACATAATAGCTTCTAATTCTCTAATTAGTTTAGACTTTTCAAAGTTAGGGGCGTAAACATAACCATCAACATTTATCATTTCCCTGTTATTTTGAGATAGAAAAGCATAATTAATAAAGGTTCCACCCATTTTATCATTTACCATTTTCCATGCTCCCGTTGTTTTAAATACGTACTTGTCATTTATGTACATGGCCCTACCTTCCATTGGGGCAAGATCATCATTTCTAGAAATCATGTAAGAGTCTTTCGTTTTGCCTTTTAAATACATTTTGCTGATGGAATCTCTTACCTGCTGTTGATAGTCGATAGTGAATTGATTTTCACTTCTATAGGGTGAATTATAAATCACAATTCCTTTTTGAATCTCATGTGTTCCATTCTGATCTTTTTTCATTTCAAGCTGGCTAAACCACCAAAAGTGCTTTGCTTTTATATTCAATTTCATTTCTTTAGGTGCTTTTATATTCCAGTTGAATTTTTTGGATGTATTCTTATTAATGATATTGTTTTTTGAATAACCCATTATAATGGATTGATAGTAAAAGGCATTAATTTCATTAATCAGCTCAGAACTCGAAGTAGAAAAGTAGCGCAATGCCCTATTTTCATTTTTAAAGGAGAGTTCGGCTACTAGTTGGCCATTAGCCCACAAGTCTCTAATATAGATTGGCTTTATAAAACTTGGCTGGCTTGGGTCAATTTTCACTACGACAATACAGCTTTTATTCTTCATTTTGTTAATTAAGTTTTCTGGTACTATAAAGTCAATTTCAAAGTATTTTTCATAAGGAAGCGGAGTGGCTTTGTTTAAGCGTTCAAACTGAGTATTTAACTCACTTCCAATGGGATGGTTCCAATATTTTTTGGGAAGTGAAAACAATATTTGACCAAAATCCGTCTTGGCCTTTGGCTTATATATCGAAGGGTCATATTCATTTAAATTACAACTAAAAAATACCACAGGTATAATAAATACAAGTATGATATTTTTTAGTGGTAACTGCATAGGACAACGCCAAAACTCAAGCTGTATGGAGATTTAAAAATAGTAGAAATTGAAGTTATACCATTTTCAATATATACCCCTATTTTTTTAAATGATAGTTGAATTTTACTTGAAAAAAAATGATTTTGATGGTGTAGTTTACCAAGGGTGCTAATTTTTGTTGAATTATTCAGCTCCTGAAATTTTAATTCATACCTGCCGCTTAATAGCATATGATATTGGATAGATGCTCCTATCTGAAATGTCTTCTTTTTATATGGCAGGGGTTTGAAATTTAGTTTACCTGGGATGGTTAGATAGTGATAGCGTATAAAATTTTTTCTAATTTCTTTTGAAGACTTAAAAAATGTAATGGTGTCAGCTAATACTGTTGCTTCATTTTTTCCCAAATTTAAATGGTGAAAATTAGTGCCAACCCCAATTTGAAAATTGAAGAATTTCTTTTTACTCTCAAAAGTTTTAACGTACTTTTTGAATCCTATTTGAGCGGAATTATACTTATTAAACGGAGCATTAATGCGCTCTAAATTACCATTATTAATCTTATTCTTAACATATAATAAAGCACCCAATTCAAATTCATTTTTCAGTGATGGATCTTTTTTTTGATCCAATGTAAAATCATCCTCATCCTCAAAATTCCAATCATTATTATTTTTATTTTGTGAATTAAAGAGATTTTTATACCAAGGATTATTTAATGTGTCTAGAAGTTGACCTTGGAAATTAGAGCAAAAACCGGTGATTAATAGAATAATAACACACACCAAGCTTTTTTGGAAAAAGTATAATATGTACTTTTTGGATATATGGCAATATGTACTCATTATACTTATATTTTTAGTAGCACTACTTTTTGGTTTGTAAAATCATCTAAGACCTAGACTTGTTTCACCGATAAGAAATCCCTCTGCAAAAACTTCAATTTTGTAATTTCCAGCTTCAATTGGCTTTTCAATTTCATAATAAATACACAAGTCTGTATTTTCATTTTGATAATTAATAGTTCTTTTAGAACTCATATCCAATTTCTTTTTGTCTTTGTCAGTAATGGTTAGAGGTGTTGGGGCTTCCAGTAGGCCTCCATCTTCATTGGTAATCCTTAAAAAAATTTCTTTATTTCCTGCATCAGCTAATTTATTTTCTATTACCGAAAAGCAGGTCTTAATTACATTGGTTTTGGATGCTCTAGTAGTTTCGCTTTGTGTGCCTGAATTCCGAATTCTAATACCACTAGAAATTACATTGCTTATTTGCAGCACAGCTCCAATAGCTACTTGTTTTTGAAGTACTTCATTTTGTTTTTTGATTTTTTTATTTTGACTACTAACAGAGTTTAATTTTTTGGTTTTGTCAGTTAAGTCATTTGATAAATTAATATTTAGTGTATTTAAGGAATCAATAGTGTGAATATAACCCTTCATTATCCCTCGCAAGGTTTCAGCTTCTTTTTTTAATTTGTAGATTTTTCTCCAGTCTTTTTTTGACTTTTTATCGAGTTTTTCTACTTTTTCCATTAAAGCATTGATTTTAAATCTTTGGCTATTTATGCTATCTATAGCCACGCTGTTATTCTCTTCTAAGCTGTCATAGGAAAATAGCAACATTTTAAGGTTTTCTTTAAGATTAGTTTGATCAGCATCAGAAACAATATCTTGGTTAATGATAATTTGATTCATCTCTTCATTTTCTTTTACTAATGAAAATAATTCTTGTTTGAATTGATGATTTTTCTTTGTTAATTGACTTATTTTGAAAGCTAAAAATCCAACGGATAGAATTAACAAAATATTAAGCAATAAAGGTAATTTTGATTTCTTTTTTTCTTCCATATAATTACGTGCAATTTTAAAAATCTTAAGTTTCTTTTTCTAACATTAAAAAAAATTAATTCATAAGCGAATGTTTAAAGACTTTGTTAATTTAATCTATCCTATACAATGTGCTGGTTGTAGTTCTCCCCTTGTTCAGAGCGAAAAAGCCATTTGTTCAGGGTGTTGGATGGAGCTTAAAGACTTCGACCAAAATGATCAAAGCGAATCTCTATATCATAGTTGTATTCAAGATCATTATTTTGTTTATCGCTTCTTAAAAAACGATGTAATTCAACAAATATTACATCAGATTAAATATAATGGAAATAAAACAGCTGCTTTTGTTTTAGGTGTAGAACTGGGGAATTTAATAAAGAAGAAACAAAAAGCAGACGAGGATTGCATTTTAGTTCCTGTACCAGTAAGTATAAAAAAGAGAAGAAAAAGAGGATATAATCAGTCTGAAGTAATTGCTGATGGAATATCTAGTGTAACAAATTACAGTATCAATAATCAACTTTTGATTCGAAAAAATTCATTAAAAACACAAACCACCAGCAATGTGCTTGAGAGGTGGGATAACATAGAAAACGAATACAGACCTAATTCCCGATTAAGTCATAAATCTAATATTATTATTGTGGACGATGTGGTTACAACAGGTGCAACACTATATCACTGCATACAGGCTTTAAAAGGCCAATATGATAAAGTATATGCAGCTGCAATTGCAGCTGTATAAAAACTTAATTACTTAGGAAATTCTGTAGGACTTTCTGTAGGAGCACCAATCTCAATATTGGTAATTTGACCTTCTTGAAATTCACCATTAAATTTTGCTCCTTCTTTTGCCCAATAGTACTCACCTCTTCCGTTCATTTTGTCTTTTATCCAATTTCCGTCGTATGTATTGCCGTTTTTCCAGGTATATTTACCGTGACCGTTTTTTAGGCCCTCAGCAAATCTCCCGACATAATTGTCTCCATTTTCGAAATAAAATGTCCCATTACCGTCTGGTTTCCCAGCTTTCCACATCCCTTCATAGAAATCTCCATTTTCCCATTCATAGGTGCCATGACCTCTGAAACAGTTACCTTTAACGCATTGAGCAGAAATAGCTGAAGTAAACCCCCAGCATAAGATGATAGATGTAATGCTCTTCATTAATATTTTATAATTCTTCATTTGATAATTTATTTTTAAAATTCTTGTTTTACTTGTCCAATAAATATGCCAGAATCAAATACGAACAAATCACGGTTAAGTTACTAATTTTGAACATAATTCTTTATGTTGTGCTGAAAAGTAATGAGCAAACCTAGAAACGTTAACAGCTTCAGCTAGTTTTTTATCAAACAATATGTGTTCAATAAGTTGTTTAGCGAGCAGAGGAGCCATGAGAATGGATTTTGATCCCATCCCGTTAAAAATAAACGTATTTTTTAAGATGGGATGTTTACCTATCATAGGCTTTCGATCAATGGTGGTTGGTCTAAATCCATATTTTTGATTTATTATATTAAAATCGTTTTGAGGTAATAATTTATTTATTTTGGAAATCAGCTCCAATCTAGCGTTATTCGTTACTTGTTTTGATAAGTCCTTGTGATTATAGGTGGCTCCTAATATAAATTTATCCTTATCAACTGGAATAGAAAAGACACCCTTACTTAAGATAAATTGAGGTATAATTTGGGATTGAATTTCTAAAATTTCACCTTTATTTGGAATGATGGGTAGGTAGCTGAATGGGTTGAATGCATCTACAAAAGGACCTTGACAAAAAATAATATTTTTAAATAGATCATTTCCTTTTTTATAATAGTACCCATCTTTATGTATGTTTTTAATTGAAAATGATTCTTCTCTATACTTGTTCTGACGTCCAAAGTATAGTTTTACATTTTCAAGAAAAGCTTTAGCATCTAATTTTGCAGATTTCTTCAACCTTCCATTCCCAAACTGGTTATGGATATTATTAAACTTTTCTTCTTTGTCACTTAACACATGGATATATGGTTTAGTTGAAACTTTACTTAACCAGTTATTTTGTTCTTCGTAGGATTGAAATAGCCTAATTAATGGAAATTCCCAATATGTTTTTTCACTTAATATCTCATTGCATTTTGAGTAAAATTTATGACTGTAGTCATACAGTATTTCCCCTTGCCAATTTAAAACACATCTTTTAAATGACATAGGGTGCATTAAACCGGCAGCTACCTTTGAACTAGTAATTTTTTCATTTTTATCTACGATTAGAAATCGCTGACGGTACTTTTCTAGTTGTAAACCTATTATGGAACCTGCAATTCCTTGTCCAACAATCAGAAAATCATAGATCATTTACAGACTTATTTCTTTGAAGCATATAGTAATTCCAAAAAAGATTAACACGCACCCCACAATGATGCCTAAATAGCATAGATTTTTTGGATTTAAGTAATATTTAAGCTTACTAGAAAAATATATTTTCAATAGGTCTATACTAAATAAGGTTATGATAGTAATACTAAAATAATATAACAACCCAGCTCCTTGAATTTGTAATTCTTTGGTAGCATATGTACATGCTGCAATCCAAAACACCAATACACCAGGGTTTATGGCATTTAACCCAAATCCTTTCGCAATAAGTTGAAAGGGATAGATAATGATGTTCTCACTGGATGCATTTACTTCTGTAACTTCTTTTGAATTAGGTATTTCTTTAAGAGATAAATAATTTTTAACAATAGAATACCCACCAATTAGTAAAAAGACACCACCTGCAATGTATTTTATGTAGCTAATAGAATATAGCCAATAATTAATTTTTTCAGCGATAAATAACGAGGCTATAAGATATAATGCATCACTTAATAATATACCAATATCTAAAAAAACAGCTGCTTTAAATCCTTTCTTTATGCTAGTCTCAATTAATATAAAAAAGGCTGGGCCAAAAAGTAAACTAAGGAATATTCCAAATAATATGCCGTTTAAAATGAGATCCATCTTATAAAAATAGGCAAAAAAAAGCCACTTCATTGAAGTGGCTTTTTCAATCTTAGGATTAGATGATTAAGCTTTCTTTAAGAAAGGTAACCCAGTTCTTTCATTTTCAATTACTTTCTTTCCTGAAGGTAAGTCACATGAGTTAGATCCTTCTTCTCTTGAGAAATAATAAATTGTTTGATTTCTTCCTCCTCTTAAAGTTACATCTTTAGAATGTAAATAGTAAGTACTTCCTTTACTATTGGTATGTGAATATGCCATTTTTTTAAATTTTTTGATTAATAACAAGGTGAATATATTAAAATAAACCAATTATACTCTGAAAACAGACCAGATAATATGGTTTTTTTATTAACAATATTAACAGGATAACTACTCGAGAAGATTTGGAGTATTCAGTTCACCGTCCATTTTTTCCAGTTCCATACGCACTGAGCCAACCCATATTTTTGCTTTTGCCAATAAAGGTATTTTGTTATAATCATCTGAAATCCAGACAGTTAAATCTTCTTCTTCCTTGAAAATTCTGCCTTTCTGTACAATGGGGCAAAATTTCAATGCATTGAACTGACCCGCTTCTATTTTAATGGGTTCTTTACCAAGATACTTTACCTTAAGGTTATAAATTTCTTCGTCCACAAAACTATTAAAAGATAAAATAGTGTCTTTTTTCAGGTTTTTTAGGTTTAAAGTTCTGGCATAGAAATAACAAGAAACCATATCTTGTATATTTTCTGGTACTTTAATTTTTTGTTCTCCTGTGTTTACTGTTTGTTCATCATGATTAAAAGTGTAAAATTGATTAAATTTTGTGTTACCCTCACTCACATTTCTTATGAAAAATTTGGGTTTCATTGTGGAGGAATCAATGATACTTTCATAATGATCTCTGACCTTAAAAAACCAATCAAAGGTAAAATTGGTATTCCCTTTTGCAACTACCCTAAAGCATTCGGGCTGTGATGCAATTGATTTTACCTCTAAATCTGCATTTCCCGCTTCTATAATACCATACGCAATTTTATACCTTAACTTTTCACCAATTGTAAATGGTTTTATATTTTCAACACTATAATTTACGCTGTATAATGAATGACTAGTGTAATTGCTAAATGAACATAGTATGGCAACAAGACTTAAAAGAAAGAATTTTCTATTCATAGTTTATTTTCGACAAAAAAGATGCCACTTTAAAAAATACATCTTTTTTCTCTTAATTTTTTCCTGCGATAGCACCCCATCAAGAGCTAAAATTGATATCAAACCCCATCAAATTGAAGAACAAAATGCTGTTGTAAAAGAAGGAGAAGTAATTATCTATCATAAAAATGGAAATCCTCAAAGTGTGGGACATTTCGTAAATGGGGTCGCCCATGGACCTATTATTGTATATGATAGCAATGGTCATGAATTGTATAGAGGTATTTTTAAAGATGGTAAACCTTCTGGAGAGTGGGTTTTTACAAATCCAAAAAACAATGAAAAAACAATTAAATCTTATTAAGAATAGTTTTTACCATTTTTGATATGATTATTTTCTATGTCATTACTATTCTATTCCTTTTCATTTTATAGTTTTGATAAAATTTTAAAAATGAAAGCACATATCATATCACTAGTTAATTCAGTTGTTTTAATATCCATGAGCGTTTGGGGTTACTTATCATCTGAAACACCCTCTGTTACAGCTTTGATACCATTATTTTTTGGTGTAGGTATTTTGCTATGTTACGTTGGGGTGAAAAAAGAAAATAAGGCAATTGCTCATATTTCAGTATTATTAACTCTAATTGTATTAGTCGCATTATTTATGCCATTAAAAGGTGCCTTTGGAAGAGAAGACTCCATGGCAATTTTTAGAATAGTTGTAATGATTTTATCCTCTGCTCTTTCTATGGTTGCATTTGTGAGAAGCTTTATAGCGGCAAGAAAGAAAAGAATAGATTAAGTATTTTGCCATCCATTGAAAAGGCCATTATTGTTGGTTTAGTTAATCAAAAACAAGATTCACTACAAACACAAGAATTTTTAGATGAGCTAGCCTTTCTAGCATTAACATCTGGAGCCAAAGTGGTAAATCGTTTTACGCAAAGACTTAATCAACCACTACCAAATACTTTTATAGGAAAAGGCAAACTGGGTGTAATAAAGGATTTTGTGAAAGAACACCATATTGATCTAGTGATTTTTGATGATGATTTAACTGCCACGCAGCTTCGAAATATTGAACGTATATTATCGTGCAAGATTTTAGACAGAAGTAATTTAATACTAGACATTTTTGCTAGTAGAGCACGTACTGCTCATGCAAAAACTCAGGTAGAGTTAGCTCAATATCAATATTTGCTTCCAAGATTAACGCGAATGTGGACGCACCTGGAACGTCAAAAAGGAGGAATTGGCATGAGAGGGCCTGGTGAAACCCAAATTGAAACAGATAGAAGAATTATTAATAAAAAGATAGGCCAACTAAAACTAAAGCTAGAAAAGATCGATAAACAAAAATTTATTCAAAGAAAAAACAGGGGGAATTCGATTAGAGTTGCGTTGGTGGGATATACCAACGTTGGAAAATCAACCATCATGAATCTGTTAAGTAAATCGGATGTTTTTGCTGAGAATAAGTTGTTTGCTACCTTGGATACCACTGTAAGAAAAGTGGTGATCAATCAAGTTCCATTTTTATTGTCCGATACAGTTGGTTTTATAAGGAAATTGCCTCATCAACTAGTGGAATCATTTAAATCAACGTTAGACGAAGTAAGAGAGGCAGATGTGCTAATTCATGTAGTAGACGTGTCTCATCCATCCTATCAAGACCAAGTGGACTCTGTGAATGAGACCTTGAATGAATTATTGGACCAACCGAAACCTTTACTGATTTGTTTCAATAAAATGGATAATATAAATGTGGAGGTATTGCAAGCTGTGATGAATGAAAACAGAAAAAGTGAACATGAATTTGTATTCATTTCAGCAATCAAAAAGCTAAAAATAGATGAGTTTAGACAAAAACTTTTTCAAATAGTTGAAAAACTTCATTTTACTAGATTCCCCTTTAATACTACGGTGATAAACTAATTTTAAGTTCAAGTTTTTATATTTTTGATTACATTGAAATTCTATGGGTAAAAAATTAGTTATAGGTTCTGCAGGTCAAATAGGCACTGAGCTGATACATGCCTTAACTAAAATATATGGTCAAAATCAAGTTGTGGCTACTGATATTTATCCAAAGCATAAAGGCATACATAACGGCATTCTTTTTCTTAAAATGGATGTACTAGATGCTGATCACTTAGCAAGCATTGTAAAAGAGCATGAAATTTCAGAAGTATATCTTTTAGCTGCTTTACTTTCAGCAGTTTCAGAAAGTAAAATTAAATCGGCTTGGGATTTAAATATGAACGGTCTTTTTAATGTCCTGGAATTGGCTAGACAAGGACAAATTAAAAAAGTATTTTGGCCAAGTTCTATAGCCGTTTTTGGTCCAACAAGTCCAAAAGAAAATTCACCTCAAAATTCTTTATTAGAGCCAACAACGGTGTATGGAATTAGCAAATCTGCAGGTGAAAGGTGGTGTGCCTATTATCACCAAAAATTTAATATTGACGTAAGAAGCATTAGGTATCCAGGAATAATCAGTTATAAAAGTTTACCAGGGGGTGGCACAACTGATTATGCTGTTGATATTTTTCATGAAGCGATCAAGCACCAACGCTATTCTTGTTTTATTGAAAAAGATGTGAACTTACCCATGATGTACATGGATGATGCAATAAGAGCAACTGTTCAATTAATGCAAGTTGATAAATCAGCACTCCCTTTATTTAAAAGCTATAATGTTTCTGCCTTAAGTTTTTCACCTGATGATATTGCAAAAGAGATTAGCTCTCACATTCCGAACTTTAAAATTAAATACAGTCCAGATTTTAGAAACAACATCGCCAAGTCTTGGCCATCATCTATTAATGATCAAGAGGCTAGAAATGACTGGGGGTGGAAAGAGGAATATGACCTAAAAAAAATGACTCTTAAAATGATTGAAGGAATAAGAAGTAACCATTGACTAGTTTCATCAAATATATGATTCGCTTATTTTTTTCGCTAATACTATCAATATTCCTCCTGCTTGGCTTGCAAGCACAAGTAGATACTGTTAATCAAATTGTAAAAGGATCTAGACATGGTTATTGGGTAATTACGGGTGAAATGATAAAGGATGACAATTATGTTCCTGTAGCTAAAGTGGAAGAAGGTAGATTCCATTATGGGAGAAGAATAGGTGAATGGAATAAATATTACCCTTCTGGAAAAATTAAAAGCAAAATTAAATATATCAATGGCACTCCGAAGGGTGATTTTATAACTTATTTTGAAAATGGTCAAGTTGAAGAAAAGGGTAGTTGGAATGCGAAAGTATATAACGGTAAATTTATAAGGTATTACGAAAACGGTGAAATAGCACAACAAAAATCATTTAATGAAAAGGGGAAAACAGAAGGAGAGGTAATATACTATTATCCTAATGGGAAGGCTGAATTAGTTTTTGAAACTGCAAATGGACTCGGGAGAGGTAAAGCAATAAGATATTGGCCAAATGGAGATATAAAAGAGAAAATTTCGTTTAATGAAAAGGGGGAATCCACTACTTCAGGTACTATTTCAAGAGTAAATCCAGCAGTAAAAAATGCAAGGGCTATTATAGAAAAAAAGGAATCTGTTATTGCACAGGGGGAACTCAATATAGGCCCTTTACCTTCAGTAAAAGGAAAATTCTTAAATGATGGGTATCATAAGACCTATAATGAAAACAAAGATATATTGATGGATGGAGAATTTCTGGACGGGAAGCTATGGACAGGTAAGCACTACATCTACGATGAAAATGGATTGATCGAAAGAATAGATGTGTACAAAGAAGGGAAGTTTGAAGGTAACGGTGTCCTATAAATTCACCTGATAATTTCATACATATTAAGATACTCTCTCTTTATTTCATGCAACTTATCATGGTTTTTCTTGTAGGCGTACATTCCTTTTACTTTAGTTAAAAATATCCAATACCTAAAACTAAACAGTGCAGTTAAAGGGAGAACAAGTATAAATAACAAACCATATTTCCACCCAAAAATAAAAGAGAAGAGTAGTATTGCTATACTCCAGTAAATAAAAAACAACACAGGACCCATTGCCATTTTTAATGAACCATGAAAATGCTTGTCTTTTACATTTTTATTCACAAACCAAACCGGAATTTTATAGGGTAAATAATTTAATGTTAGCCCAATTAAATGAATAGGAAAAGAACCCAAAAGTACAAATGCATACGCAAATAATTTTATTGTCGAATCGGGTTGCTTGTGTAATAAATATGGTCTTATTTGATATTTTTTCATTTCATGTTTTAGCGTTTTAGCTAAGACCATGAAATGGGCATATAATGATTCATCTTCTGCTTGTAACTTTTCTAGCTTTTCCAATCTTTTTTTTCTTTCATCAAATTTCTTTTTAACGGATTTCACATCTGCAGACAATGGTACTCGATGAAGTAAATAATATAATTGATCATAATGATTATCATCTTTTATATTGATCATTAAATTACTTAGTTCTGCATTAATATGTTCCGACAATTTATTTACAGCTTCTGAAGGATTTGACTTGTAACTTTCAAAATAACCGCTAATATCAATTGGTTGGGCCGCATTAAGATATAGACTTCCATTCATTCGAAAATGATCTTCGTAGTCAATACCCAGGGGTACAATTTTTAAATTAATATCGTTATTGTATTTCTCTGCTGCACCTAAAGCTATTCTAGCAATACCTTTTTTCAAAGGCCTTAAACATTTTTTGTAATGATGGTTACCTTCAGGAAAAATAATAATATTACCATTTTGCTTTAATATATCATAGCAAGTGTCAAATGTTTTTTGATTCATTTTTATGGTATCCACTCCGTCCCGTTGTCTATATATAGGAAGCATATAAATCATGGAAAGTAATTTTGCTACTAACGGCTTTTTAAATATATCTGCTCGGGATAAAAAGTAGGTTGGCTCCTTACTTTTACCGGCTATTACAATTGGGTCTAAGAAGGCGTTTTGATGATTTACAGCATACAAAATACCCGTATTTGCTGGAATTGATTTTTTCCCTTGGTATTGGTGATTTTTGAAATACGATCTTATCCCAGTGATCACAATAGCATAACCTACCTTGTACAACAGACCCCAGGGTTTAAACCAATAACCAATCCAAAATTCTTTCATTACCTTAATTGACCGTTAGTTTCTTTTAAAATGCAATGTTGTATTTGATGCATTACTTTGTCAACCTCTTTGTCTGTTAGTGTTCTTTTGGGGTGTAGAAATTGAAAGCGAAGACCATATGCTTTCTTTTCTACAAATTGTTTTTTATTTCTGTAGATATCAAAAAGACTAATCCCCTGTAACAAGTTTGTTTTCACATTTTTGGTGGCATTGATGATATCAGCTAAAGTGACCTGTTCATCAATCAGAATGGATAAATCACGATAAACTTTTTGAAATTTATTAATGGGGGTATACTTTATAAGATTTTTTTGACATAATTGGTAAATGTTATCCCAGTAAAGTTCCGCCATGTAACAAGGTTCCTTAATCTCTAGTTGATCAGTTAAATGGGAATTAATTAAGCCACATTTTCCAACTATTTTGTTTCCAACTTGATACGAAATACCTCCACTAAATAGCTCATTACTTTCAAAAATGGTTTCTTCTTGTGTAATCCCCAGTAAAGAAAATATACTCTCCACATATCCCTTTAGTTGATAAAATGAAGTTTCTTTTTTCCCCCCATACCAATGTTCTTCATGTTGAAGTCCTTTTAAAGCAATAATTAGATGTTTTTCTTCGTGAAATTTATGTTGATTTAATTGATATGTTTTACCCCATTCAAAAAGTTGCACATTAGCTTCTCCATGATCTTGGTTATACTTTATCACATCTAGCATATTTAGCACCAACGTTTGTCTAAGCACTTCAGTGTCAGAGCTTAGCGGGTTTAGCAGTTTTACATAAGCCTCTTCATTTAAACCAGTATGTGTTAAATTCTTGCTTTGATGTGTGGCTGTTAATGAATTATTAAGCAATTCATTAAAACCTCTCGCAGAAAGATAATCACTTACTTTTTTTTGAGTTGAAACGCTATTTCTCATTGGTGTAAATGAAGGGGAGCTATTTATTTTTGGAGAAATAATTACATTATTATAACCATATATCCTTAATACTTCTTCTGCTACATCGGATTCTCTATTTACATCCACTCTGTAGTCGGGTATCTTTAAGCGATAGGAGGAGTTTTTTATAGGCGTATTTGATATTTCAAGTAAGGTTAAAATGGAGTTAATTTCTCCATCCGTGATGGAAATTCCACAGAGCTTTCTTATGGAATTATAATCTGCTTCGCAATGATGAAAGTGTTGAGTTTTAGGACTGTTGTTGACATCAAAGATTGATGACCCAACATTCCCCCCAGCTATTTCCAAGATTAATTCTACCGCTTTTTTTAAAGCAGGTATTACCATTTTAGGATCAACTCCCCTTTCGTATCTGAACGATGCGTCTGTGTTAAGACCATGTCTTTTAGCTGTTTTTCGAATATTTACAGGATCAAATAAGGCGCTTTCTAAAAAAATGTGTTTTGTTTTACTGCTAACGCCTGATTTTAACCCCCCGAAAACACCTGCAATGCACATTTCTTTTTCATCGTCACATATCATCAAATCTTCCTCATTTAACTTTCTTTCTGTACCGTCTAACGTAGTGAATGAAGTATCACCTTTAGGACATCGAATTTTTATGTGTTGATTTGAAATTTCATCTAAATCAAATGCGTGAAGTGGTTGACCCAGCTCATGGAGTACATAATTAGTAGCATCTACTATATTATTTATGCTTTTCACTCCTATCGAAGTTAATTTATTCTTTAACCAATTAGGGCTCGATTTTACTTGAACGTCATTCAAAATTATGCCAGTATATCGAATGCATTTTTTTGGCTCAAGAACAGAAACTTTAAATGTGTTGTTTTTTTTCTGATCAAAATTTATTGTATCTAGTAAGGGCTTTAGTTTTTGATCTATTTCAATTTTAGAATTATATTTCAGAACAGCCATAAGATCTCTAGCTACACCATAGTGCGACATGGCATCAGCCCTATTTGGTGTTAGTCCTATTTCAAAGATGGTATCCACTTCTACATCAAATACAGAACTAGCTTGATCACCAGCCTTATACTTGTCTGACAAGATCATTATTCCATCGTGACTTTCACCTATTCCAATTTCATCTTCGGCACATATCATTCCATTAGACTCAATTCCTCTAATTTTGGCTTTTTTTATTTTTAATGGATCATGATTGATGGGGAAAATGGTTGTCCCTGGTAAAGCGACTAATACTTTTTGATTTATTCCCACATTTGGAGCTCCACATATGATTTGACTTAGTTCTCCGTCTCCGATGTCAACATGAGTGATTTTTAATTTATCTGCGTTAGGATGTTTTTCACATTTTTTAATTTCTCCCACTACGATTCCATTTAACCCTCCTTTGATGTTTTCGTATTGCTCTGATTTTTCTACTTCTAGACCAATATCTGTTAACATTTCGCTAGTTTCTTCTGCTGTTAAATCGAAATCCAATATTTCTTTAATCCAGTTGAGAGAAATTTTCATTAAAAATCTTTTTGAAAGCGTAAAAATAATGGCTTTTCTCGGATAACAAACATGTAATTGGAATTTCCTCTTTCTGGTTCTGGCACTAATCAACATAAAAAAGATTGATACAATTAAAATTTTTTTATTTTTGGCCCACCTTAAGCTGGTGCCTTAGCTCAGTTGGTAGAGCAACGGACTGAAAATCCGTGTGTCCCTGGTTCGATTCCTGGAGGCACCACTTTAGAAGCCCTCAATTTTGGGGGCTTTTTTTTTGTCAAATTAAATTACTTCTAACTTTGCATAGTCTTGAAAAAGGGAATAAAAAGTAATAGAACATTAATCATATTTTATATTCTGATTTCTTATGTAATACTTCAGTTTTTGTGGTGGGGTTTTCACATTATCGATTTATCTGAGCAAATTGACGCGGACAAAAGTGAGATTAATAGTACAATAAGGATGATTATAGGAGAAGCGGCTGTTTTTATTTTAATCATTTTTATAGGGGCATATTACGTAATTAGATCCTACTACAATGAATTAGCTCTTTTTAAAAAAGAGAAAAATTTTGCCCTCTCGGTCACACATGAATTAAAAACACCAATAGCTACCTCTAAATTATTTGCTCAAACCTTATTAAAGAGAAGTAATTTAGGGGAAGCACAAAAAAAGGAAAGTCTTGAAAAAATTATTGAGGAGCAAAATAGATTAAATGCTTTAGTGGAAAAAATTTTGTTAGCTAGCTCCATTGATGATATGAGAAGCCAGATAGAAAAAAAACCAGTTAATATCAATAAAACAATAGATAGTATTTTAACTCAAATTAGAGAAACTCATCATGTCATTAATAATATTGAAAAAGATTTAACCATCAATGGAGATGAATTTTATCTCATTTCATTATTTCAAAATTTGATTGATAATGCTTTAAAATATGCTGAAAAAAATACCACGGTCACTATTTCTAGTACAAGGCATCAAGGTGCGATTCTAATTCAGGTAGCAGATGAAGGAATTGGTATAAAAAACGAATTCAAAGAATTAATTTTTGAGCGTTTTTTTCGAATAGGTGATGAAGAAACAAGAGATACAAAAGGAACTGGTTTAGGATTATTTTTAGTAAAAGAAATTGTTAAACTTCACGATGGAGAGATTACATGCAGAGATAACTCGCCAAAAGGAACCATATTTGAGATAAAATTTAATAGTTGATAATGGAAAAAAAGACTGCATTAATCATTTTAGATGGTTGGGGCATTGGAAACCAAGATAGTTCTGATGGTGTCTATAAAGCACATACCCCTTTTTTTGATCAGATCTTTAAAAATAACAATAGTGCAACGTTAGAAACCTTTGGTGAGAAAGTAGGCTTACCAAAGGGACAGATGGGGAACTCCGAGGTAGGCCATCTTAATATTGGTGCAGGTAGAATAGTTTATCAAGACTTATTAAAAATAGATCGTGCCATAGAAGATAAAACATTTCACCATCATCCTACCATTTTAGAAGCCATTCAATATGCTAAAGTTAATCAAAGCACCATTCATTTAATGGGTTTGGTATCAACTGGCGGTGTTCATTCGTCTCTTAATCATCTATTGTCATTATGCGATGTTCTTAAAGAATGGCCTCAAATACCTGTTCAAATACATGGTTTTAGTGATGGGAGAGATTGCGATCCCCATTCTGGAAAACTTTATTTTAAACAACTTATTGATCATATAAAAGACACTAATATTAATCTGGCTTCGATAATAGGGCGCTACTATGCAATGGATCGTGATCAAAGGTGGGATAGGATAAAAAAAGCATACGATTTACTTATAAATGCTGAGGGGAAAACATATGATAATTGTGAATCCGCTTTTCTGGATCAATACAATTTAGGTATTTCGGATGAATTTATCCCTCCCATTTCATTTAGTCAACATGGGAAGATAGAAGATAAGGATGTGGTCATTTGTTTTAATTTTCGTACGGATCGATGTAGACAAATTTCTACTGTTTTGACTCAGAAAGATTTCATGGATTTTGAAATGAAGAAATTGGACATAAAGTACCTCACCATGACTAATTATGATAGAACATTTGAAGGGGTAGATGTAATTTATGACAAGGAAAATATACCAAACACGTTAGGAGAAGTGATTAGTGTAAATGGAAAATCTCAGCTTAGAATTGCTGAAACCGAAAAATATCCTCATGTCACTTATTTTTTAAGTGGAGGAAGAGAGCTTGAGTTTGAAGGTGAAAATAGAATTGTAGCTAGCTCTCCCAAGGTAGCAACTTATGACTTAAAGCCTGAAATGAGTGCCTTCGAAGTAACATCCAGTTGCATTTCATTTACTAATGAAAATAACCCTGATTTTATTTGCTTAAACTATGCAAATCCAGATATGGTTGGTCATACGGGAGTACCAGATGCTATTTTAAAAGCATGTGAGACTGTAGACCAGTGCCTTAAAGAGCTAACTACATTTTTAGTCGGTCAAAACTATGCTGTATTGGTTATTGCAGATCATGGTAATGCGGATAAGATGTTTAATGAGGATGGGTCAGCTCATACAGCACATACGTTAAATCTTGTTCCAGTAGTTTTAATGGGAGTAGATTCAAAAATCACAAATGGCAAATTAGCAGATGTAGCACCAACTATTTTAGATTTAATGGGTTTAGAAAAGCCAATAGAAATGACAGGCGTTTCTATTATTCAGTCCTAATTAAATGAACATATCCACTAATTAAGGTAGAATTATAATTGTATTTTTTTGACTCTGGATCAACTATGTAATAATAAATACCCTCCTTTAATTTATCTCCACTTTCATAATGTGTGCCGGTCCAATCATTTTGGTAGTCTTCATTCACATAAACTAGTTTCCCCCAACGATTATATATCAGCACAGATGGATTAGGGTAGTCATCTAAGTTAACTGGGACAAAGAAATCATTTATCCCATCACTATTTGGTGTGAATACATTTATGTTTTCTATAGGGCATTGATTCCAAACCAAAGTGCTGTCACTTATTTCTTGATTACAACCGTCTACTATATTAAGGATGAAATATTGTGTAGAATCTGGGCTAACTATAATAGAGTCTTGGTTAGCTCCATTAGACCAAATCAACGATTTTGGTTCTATTCCACCTCCCCATTCGCTTTGTATCATTGCCGATTCGAAAAGTTCACTACATATGTTTAAACTATCAGGGAGGGATAAAAATAATGGAGGATAATCACTAATGTAAATATTGGCGGTAGTGGTATCAAAACTTCCGGAACATCGTTCGTAAATCACATTTAACACAACAGTTTCAGTAGACTCTGAAATGGTATCTAAGTTAGGGTAGATAAAAAGAGTATCAGAAAATTGTCCTGCTGGAATAATTAAGCTATCACTTATTTCTGGATAGTCTAATGAGGGTGTTGCAGTACCCCCTACGTCAAAATAAACAACAAAGTCATTACTAGCATCTGGTCTGTCAAATGTAAAATAAGCAGCATTACAACCTTCATACAGAAGGGTATCACTATTTGCAATTCCGCTTGAAACACTAACACTTCCATTTGAGCTAAAGCTACCCGCTTCTAAAAACACCCACGAATCTAAATTGGCATCTGAACCATCCGCTAATGCCAGTCTGATGTGATATATCTCTCCACATTGGACCACTGTGGTAGCGGTGAATGATGTGGTAAATCCATTACAAGATAGGGTTTGTGGAAAAGTGGACTGATTGTCAATATAATACTGGCTATTTAGCAGATTATTGACAGAGCTTATTGTGATGGGAAGTGGAGGACTTGAATTAGGAACGTTTGCAATATTAATGGACCCATTAGGGAAACTAGAAGGGGAAGAATAAGGACCTGATATTCCTGGTCCAGAAATGAAAAAACCAAACACATCATTATACTCAGAATTGATCCAAGTTAAGTATTCATTAGATCCAAAAACATAGTTAAAAGATAGTGTATCTGAATTAGGAATAAAGTCAAACTCAAGCGTGGCCACATCAAAAATACCCGATACGTTAAAAGGCTGATTAATTAATGGAGGTACACTGTTAGCTATGTTTAGTAAATCAGGATCACTATTTGTGCTAAAAGGAATATTCCCTGAGCCAAATCCGTTTGGGTCTAAATCAATAATATCACCAGTTGAAAGGACAACTCCACTATCTATACCTAAGTTTGAATTAATGGCATTAAAAAAACCAACTTGGATGGGATCTCCTTGATAAGTGACATTATTTGCTGAAACACCTCCACCCAATAGGACGTTATTAATAAGATGATTTGAATTGTTGTATGGGTTGGCGTTTGATATTGTAATTTGGGCATGGTTGTTGACTAATAACCACATGGAGACAATTAGAAAGACAACATGAGCATTCATAATTTAAAGATATCAAATAATTAAGACTTCTTTTTTAGATGAAAAAAAGATAATTCCTAATTTCACCACTCTTTTTGATTAGCATTTAAAAATGAAAAAAGCCATTAAATATTTCATCAGATTTTTCTTAGTTACATTAATTCTAGTATTATCATTTCTAATTATCATTCCATATTTTTTTAAAGAGGAAATAGAGGTTATGGTAAAGGATCAGGCTTCTAATTATTTGGATGCTGATTTGGAATTTGATCATGTTTCAATTTCAGCCATTTCATCATTTCCTGAGCTAAAAGTGGGGGTTTCTGAGTTAAAACTAGTGGGTAATAATGTGTTTGAAGGTGTAGAACTGATACATGTTCATCAGCTTGATCTAGAAATGGATCTGTGGAAAGTTATATTTAACCAAGAGTATGAAGTAAAATATATTTCCCTGTCTAGTCCTGTTATACAGCTTATCACATTGGATAATGGTGAGTCCAATTACGATATTTATAAAACAGACACCATTAATGAAAATGTTGCGATACCCGAAATGAACGAATCTCCTATT
The DNA here is from genome assembly GCA_036159515.1 of Bacteroidota bacterium. Taxonomy (GTDB): domain Bacteria; phylum Bacteroidota; class Bacteroidia; order Flavobacteriales_D; family Parvicellaceae. The sequence continues at coordinate 42,237 of JAYYEV010000043.1, forward strand.
AAGTTTAAGCTGGAAAAATATGAACTGAAGAATGCTCAGCTTTTATACAAAGATGATTTATATCAGCTATCTGTACAAATTGATTCTTTAGATCACGATGGGGAATTCGTAATGCATGCAGATACGTTTGATTTAAATACGATAACGAAGGCAAGTACATTTAATTTTGAATATGAAGGAGTTAAATTAATAGATGATGTAGCCCTAAGATTTCTTTTTAATGGAGCCATCGTCTTTGAAAACGAAGATATAATTTTTCAAATTAGAGAAAATAAGACCAGTTTAAATGAGTTAGATCTTTCATTTTATGGTGGAATTAACATGAAGCCAGATAGCTATGAATTGGATGTTAGATTAGCTACTATTGACCAGTCATTTAGACATTTTTTAAGTCTAATTCCTATAACCTATCAGAAAGACTTTAACAATTTGGAAATAGAAGGAGAATTTAACGTTGAAAGTACCTTTAGTGGCATTTACACTGATAATGATGTGCCTTCTTTTGATATTTCGCTAGAAGTTAACAATGGTTATGCAAAATATCCAGATTTAAATGATCCTATTGAAAATATCAAATTATCATTTAAGACTACCTTCCCTGGAGGATCAAACTATGATGATTTACAAGTAAGTTTAGAATCTATGAATTTCTCTTTTTTAAATTCTAAATTTAAGTTGTCATTTTTTGGAAATCATTTTATTAGTGATCCTTTTATATCTGCTGATTTATCTTCAAATCTAAATTTAGCTGAATTATCAAAAGTATACCCTCTTGATTCTATAAGTATAAACGGGAATTGCAGAACCGACATTCACATAAAAGGAAGTTATTCGTCTATTGAAAAAGAACAATATGATCTCTTTGAAGCGGGTGGTATATTTGATCTTACTGACTTCGAATTCACTTCTAAAGACTTAGATAACCCATTGGGTATAAGTAATATGTTCTTTGAGATACAGCCTCAAAAACTGAAGCTGGATAAGTTGTTATTCAAAACAGGCCAATCTGACATTCAACTCAATGGTGAAGTCACAAATTATTGGCCATATATTTTGAGAAATGAAAAATTAAATGGTTCATTCACTTTGAATAGTTCTTACTTAAATTTAGATGAATTTATGCCTGCGTATGAAACCGAAAATTCGGATTCAATTCCATTGGATTCAACAACATTAGAAACTGATAATGAAGTGATTTCTGTTCCAGAAAATATTTACTTTAGGTTTGAATCCAACATCAATTCACTAATGTATGATAGTATGCCGATAAAAAAATTTAACGGCATTTTAAAGATAGAAGATGGAAAAATAAACCTGGATCAGTTTAACATGCAATTATTTAGAGGACAAATCTCCTTAAATGGGACTTACTATGGTGTTAGCAATAAAAGGGCAAAACTAAATATGGAGTTAGATATTAAGGATATTTCTTTCAAAGAATCATACACTTACTTTGAGAGCATAAAAAAATACACCCCCTTGGTAAAATATTTTGATGGTAATTTTTCTACTTTTTTAGAAGCGGATGTTTTACTTAATGAATTTTATTATCCTGTTTATACAGAAATATCAAGTAAAGGAAAATTAGTCTCTGATGAGGTTCAAATTTTAAGTAATTCGCCCATTGAAAAGTTAAAATCATATGCTCCCACTCTTTTTGTAGATAATGAAAAAATGAAAGATTTAAACGTATCCTATTCTCTTTCTGATGGGAAATTTATATTAGAAGAAACACCCATTAAATTAAATAACCATACTCTATCTGTAAGCGGATTTACTTCTTTGGGTCAAGAGATAGGATATAAAATAGAAACAGAGATACCAATTAAGGAATTAAAGAACTCCACTAGTTCAATTAGTAGTTTATTAAAAGAAACTAATATTGGAACTAATAAGGGCAACATACCGCTGACAGTTCTAGTAAATGGAGATTTGAAAAACCCTACCTATTCAACTAGTTTAGGAGAGTTAAAAATGGATTTACTAGAAAAGGGAAAAGATATCATTACAGAAAAAGTAGATAAAGTAAAAAAAGAAGCATTAGAGGAAGCGCAAAAAAAAGCAGATGATATTATCAGATTAGCCCAATTGAAAGCACAGCAAATTAGAGATGAAGGGGAGAATAAAGCTAAACTTATTGAAGATGAGGCCATCCGAAATAAAGCAAAAGCGGACCAAAAAACTAAGGAAGAAGTGTCTAAATTAAGAGATGAAGGGTATAAAGTAGCTGATAAACTTATTGAGGAGGCTAACACCCCGTTAGCTAAAATAGCGGCTGAGAAAACAGCTAAAAAAATGAAATCCCAAACGGACAAGAAAGCAGATGCTTTAGAGCTGAAGTTAAATGCGGAGTCTAAAAAAATTCAAAACGCAGCTTTTAAGCAAGCAAAAAACCTAAGAGAAGAAGCAAATTCAAATGCAGATAATGTAGAAAATAAGGCAGAAGAAGAAGCAAATAAAATTTTAGAAGCAGCAAAAAACAAGTAAAATGACTCAAGAATACATAGAAAGTAACAAATCAAAATTTTTAGATGAATTGATGGAATTATTAACTATTCCATCGGTAAGTGCAGACCTTTCATTTAAAGATGATGTGTTAAAAGCAGCCACATTTTTATGTGATCAATTGACCCAAATTGGGGCAGATAACGTCCAATTATTTCCTACTGCAGGCCACCCCATTGTGTACGGAGAAAAAATAATCTCTAATGATGCTCCTACTGTTTTAGTTTATGGTCATTATGATGTTCAACCAGCAGATCCTTATGAGTTATGGGATTCAGAACCATTTAAACCCGAAATAAGAAAAACGAAAATACACCCAGATGGGGCTATTTTTGCGAGAGGCGCATGTGACGATAAAGGTCAGATGTTTATGCACTTAAAGGCCTTTGAAGCAATGTACAAAACAAACAATCTTAATTGTAACGTCAAATTCATGCTTGAGGGAGAAGAAGAAGTCGGTTCTGAAAATCTGGAAAAATTCGTAAGAGAATATAGGGAAATGCTTAAAGCAGATGTGGTATTAGTTTCAGATACAGGAATTATTAATAACCAAACCCCATCCATATGTGTCGGATTAAGGGGGTTGAGTTATTTAGAAGTGGAAGTGACTGGTCCTAATCGAGATTTACATTCTGGTTTGTATGGAGGAGGTGTAGCAAACCCTATAAATATCCTATCTTCTATGATTGCATCGTTGCATGACGAATCAGGAAAAATAAATATTCCAGAATTTTATAAAAATGTTTTAGTAGTCAGTGATGAGGAGAGGCAAGAAATGTCAAAAGCACCTTTCAATTTAGATGATTATAAAAAAGATCTTGATGTGGATGAAGTTTTTGGTGAGATAGGATATTCAACCAATGAAAGAACATCTATTAGACCCTCTCTAGACGTAAATGGCATTTGGGGCGGATATATTGGAGAAGGTGCAAAAACTGTTCTTCCTTCAAAAGCATATGCAAAAATATCTATGCGTTTAGTTCCAAACCAATCCTCCGAAGAAATTACTCGTCTTTTTGAACATCACTTTAAAAAAATTGCTCCCGCACATGTCAAAGTAAAGGTAACTCCTCATCATGGTGGAGAAGGGGTTGTAATCCCTACTAATTTTAAAGGTTATCAGGCCGCTAAAAAAGCCATGCATAAAACTTTTGGCGTTGACCCTATACCAGTTAGAAGTGGGGGTAGTATTCCTATTGTACCTATGTTTGAAGAGGTATTAGGTCTAAAGACAATCTTACTTGGTTTTGGTTTAGATTCTGACGTTATTCATTCTCCAAATGAACATTTTGGGTTGTTTAATTTCTATAAGGGCATAGAAACTATTCCATATTTTTATCAATATTTTGCTGAATTAATGAAAGAGTAAAATGTTTAGAAAAATATTTTTTTCCATTATCATTTTTTCAATAGGATCTTGCATAACCTATCGCGATATAGAATTTATTGATGTTCATTCTATTTCATTTTCTAAAGAAAACGGATGCAGCCCCGTTTGTGCTGATTTAAAGGTATATAATCCCAATCAGTACCCTATTTTAATAAAAGATATTGATGTAGAAGCGCATTTAAATGATAAAAAAATTGGGAATGTGGTCAATGATAAAAAAATAAAATTGTTAAAACAGGATTCGATCGATATCCATTTAATCTTTCAATCCGATGCACAACAAATTTTAACTTCTTTAGTTAACTCTTTAGGCTTCCTTCTAGGAAAATCTCAAAATTTATCCTTAAGTGGTTCTTTGAAAGCTCAGGTCTTTTTGTTCAAAAAGAAGATTGATATTACATATAAAACAGATTTTAAGGATTTGTCGTTTTAGAACGTAATTCAATTACGTAGTAAGGTCATAATTTAGTTTTTGAATTTAAAAAAATTAAAATGATACAGACTTCACTACCATTCAATGTAAATTACATCATATATGAAAAAGGGGATACAGCCTTTCTGTTAGAAGGCTTCATCAAGCTAAAGAAGAAAAAATATTTCACTACCATTCCAATTGAAATACTTCGTTTGAGCCGGATAATTGAAAAAAGTGAAGGTGCTGAAATCATGCAGTACATATGGAAGAGATTATACAGCTCTAATGACCCTGTGGTTGAAATTTCTCCAAATAAACATTTAAAAAGAATCATATGTCTCAATACGTGTGATTTGGGATTAACACATCATCAACTAAAAATTGCATAACATGAAAACTTTAGCATTATCTACTACAGAAAACTTAGCATTACCTAAAATGGGTATTATGACTCAGATAACAGAACTATCTAGGCACGATTATATTTATGTAAAGCACTTGTTAAATGAAAACACCTCTTTACTAATTTCTGAAGACAAAAGCAGATTTTGGGATGCAAATGCGTTAGCGGTTTTTTATAAGCATTTTAAAATAGGCTATTTAAATCCCTCAATTGCAAAGATGGTAAAAAGAATAATGGTCAAATACGGGGGCGTATCAGCCGAATTGAAACACAAATCTTCTAATAACTTACCGTTTGAGAGTGTAGACATCGTATTGAAAATCGGGTAGTTAACGACTAAGCCAAAATGCTGGATTTTCAGTATTCATCCCTTCACTTGATATTTTCCAAATTTCAAAGTGGGCTTCAGAGATTCCGTTGCTTTTTGGTAATAACTTCCCAATATTTTCTTTGGTGTTAATTTGGTCACCTTTTTGAACAAATACTTCTTGAAGGTTAGCGTATACACTCCTATATTCTCCATGGCTTATCATTACTACTTTTCCAGCCCCTGGAATGACCATAACGCTGGTTACTTTACCATCAAAGACAGCCCTTACTAATGCTTGTTTAGAAGTGGAAATATCAATACCATTATTATCTACTGTTGCTGTACTGACAACATGATGCTGGTGTTTTCCATACTTACTTGTGATTTCACCTCTGGCAACAGGCCAAGCTAATTTTCCTTTATTTTTTTTGAAATCTGCTGAGAGTGCTAGGCCTTCTGGGGTTAAGTTAAATTTGCTTTTAGTCTTCTTTTCAATGGCTTTTATTTCTTCTTCAATGGCTTTTTTAACCGCTTTGGCTATTTCTTTTCTTTTTTGATTATTAATTTTTAATTCTTGAGTTAAACTTGATTCACTTATTTTTAAATCATTCAAATATTTTTCTTGGGCATTTTTATCATTTAAGTAATTATTTTTTTCACTATTCTTGATTTTAATCACACTTTCTTTTTGAGATAGTTCTACTCTTAAAAATTTCTTTTTTTCGATTAAAAGATGTTGAATTTGTTTTATCCTTTCAACTTGTTTCTTTCTGAATTCTGCATAATGTTGAATGTATTTCATTCTATGAAAGGCTTCAGAAAATGTAGAGGCTGATATGATATATAAAAACTTATAACTAGGATTACGGTTTTTATATGCATAAACTAGCATGTTTTTATATTCTTGGACAAGCACATTACTGGTGTTTAATAAGGTGTTTATTTGCCTGTTAATATCATTTATATTTTGATCTATCTTTCTTATTTGTGCATTGTAGTTACGTATCAATCTATCCCTGTAAGAAATCTGATTTCTAATGATATTTAATTGACTAATAGTTAGTGCTTCATTTTTTTTTGTTTCATTTAACAGTGATTTTGTGTTCTCAATTTTCTTAATAAGAGCTCGTTCCTGTCTTTTTAATTGTTCACTTTTTTTTTGACTTATAAAATCAAAAGGAATAAGTATAATAATCAGTATAATTAATATATTATTTCTCATTGAGCTTTATTCTTTCGTATTCGTTTGTAATTTTCAATTTGGGAAATTTTAGAGGACTATTGAATTTAATGGTCTTGTAATTTAATTCTAATATATACTGATTTGGCAAGAATTCTATTTTCAATTTTGTTGGAAAATATTCTGCTTCTTCAAAATGCCTATCACTATAGTAGATCTTTATTTCATTATTTATTTCTGGAAATAAAATAGATAATGAATCACATTTGAAATATTTAGGATTGATCCAAGATTGATATATATATTCTGGATATTTTTTTGTTTTTTGAGATACAACACGACTTGTTTTGCGTTTTCGATGAGAAAAAAGATGGTATTTCCCTTTTTTATAGTTAGAACTGTTTTTTTCAGTCAATTCATTAATGTAAGCATTACCCAATAGGAAATTTTCAATTAATGGATATGAAATGGATAGGTTATATTGTTTTTCAAAATCATCAAATGTGCCCGTAAAGTAAGTTTTAGATGGGTATTCAGATTGCACTTTGATACTATCTTTTTCAATAAATGCTCTGGCTATTTTTACGCCAAAACTGGTTGCATTAATCCAAATTAAGCTATCCCTTTTTATCCTAAAATTCAATGTGACCTCTAACTTTTCATTTTCAAATTTGACATTAGTTTCACTTTTGAGTTTAATCCATTTAGCTTTACATTCATAATGCTTAATAGAGTCTACCAGCTTTTTAGTATTAATAATTTTTTTCTCTTTTTCACTTTCTATGGGTTTTATCGATTTGCAAGAAAAAATAAATCCACATACAGAAAACAGGAAGACAATATGATATTTACTCCATATATTTTTTTTCATCTATTTTTTCTTTAATAAATGCGGATGCACTCCCAGCTTTTACTGCTTTTTTCCAAAATAATAATGCTTCCTCTTTTTTTCCAATTTGAAATAAAACGTCACCATAATGTTCTAGAATATCCGCATCTTTTTCTTCGCTTTTAATTAGTGCTTTAAACAAAAGTTGTTCTGCTTCCTCATATTTTTTCATTTTGAAAAGCACCCAACCATATGTATCAATAAACGTGTAAGATTCAGGTAAAAATTGTAGTGCTTTTAAAATTAGTTTTTCCGCTTTTTCAAGAGCCATATTTTGTACAGCAAGATAATAGCTGAAATTATTGAGGAGAATTGGATTTTTTTCGTTCATCTCAAGAGATTTGTCAAAGTTGTAAAATGCATCCTTGAATTTTTCTTGTCCGTAAAATGCATCTCCAATTTGTTGATAGAATTCGCTTTCCAATAATTCATTATCAAATACCAATAGCTTACCTTTATTCAATACTTCTAAGGCATTTTCCCACTCTTTTTTTCTATTAAGTACAATTCCCTTTGCTAAGTAAGAAAATGGTTGGTTAGGATGAATGAGAATTGCTTTATCAGCATTTTTCAAAGCATCATTAAAATCCCCTCTTGATAGGTTATTAGTAATGAGTTGAGTCCACAGTTCATAAGGAAGTGGATTAATTTCAAGAGCTTTACTTAGTAACATACAAGCTTCATCCTCTTTAGTTTGAATAAATTTAATTTCACTCAGTAAAACCAATACCTCATGATCTTTGGGATAAGCTTTTAAATACTTGTCAAATAAGTGCTCTACTTGACTGACTGAATAGGGTATAGACTTGTCATACGTAATCTGGAATAACATTTCTCTTTTTAAACTTTGATCAACTTCAATTGATGTTAATACCTTTTCTAAGGAATATAAACTCTTTAAGTATGCTCCTTTTTTCATGTAGTTTTGAAACATAGATAGTTGAACCAGTCCGTTAGAAGAATCAATTAACATCATTTGATGAAGTAAAATTTCACTTTCTTCCTCCATTTTACATTCATCATAATATTCAGTCAATATCCCAATGGTTCTTAAATTATTGGGTTCGTGACGAATGAACTTTTCCAGCTCCTCAATGGCTTTCTTTTTCTTATTTAAGAAAGCATAAATTTGATGTTTTTGTAAAGAAAGATCTTCATTTAGTCCAATTACCTGTTCAATTTCATCCAATATTTTTAAAGACTTTTTGTACTGATTGTCCTGTAAATATGACTCTGTTAGAGCAAATAAATAATCTATTTTTTCAGGCTCTTTTTCAGATAGCCTTTCAAAAACTAAAGCACTTTTTTTGTGATCTTTTTGGTCTTGATAAAGGATGGCTAAATTTGCTAAATACCATTCATTTTCAGGCGAAAGATCAACTGCTTTTTCTGCTTGTAAAACAGCTTGATTTAAATTTCCATTTTTCTTACTTATTCCTGAAAGTTCAAAATAAGAGACAGCACTTTTTGGGTTTAATTTGATACACTTTTTAAAAAGAGAATCAGCTTCGTAAAGTTCATTTCCGATTTTAGCACCAATGGCTTGAATCAATACGTTTGTATACTGTTTTTCGTTAAATGTATTTGTGTTTTTTTGAGATAAATAATATGGTATGCTTATCCATCCAAATAATAAAATTACAATTAGATTATATTTTAAATTACCCAATATCACTTCTTTCCTGTGCTACCAAAACCTCCTACACCTCTTTCACTACTTGCTAATGAATTTTGTTCAGTAAAATGGGGTAATTCGTGTTTGGCTAAAACCATTTGTGCAATGCGTTCTCCAGATAAAATCTCAAAAGGTTCATTTGATAAATTAACCAACAAAACACCAATTTCCCCTCTGTAGTCGGAGTCTATAGTCCCTGGGCTATTTAATACAGTAATGCCATTTTTATAAGCTAATCCACTTCTAGGTCTAATTTGAATTTCATACCCCAAAGGAATCTCTAGCTTTAGCCCTGTTGGTATTAGTTTCCTTTCCAAAGGTTTGAGTGTTATTGGACTAGATATAAATGCTCTCACATCAACACCTGCTGATCCTTTAGTAGCTATAGCTGGGGTGTCGTTATTAGATTCATTTATTATTTTTACTTCAATCATGTCAAATAGATTTTAACTTTAATTTTGGTCTCTCAATAATGAAAACCATAACCACATAGACGACTAATAATAATCCATGGTATAGGTTTGTAAAAAGATCATATCCAATAGAGGGATTAAATTTTTCACTTACATAGTAGAGACCAAAACCAACACATATATAGGTACATATTTTTTTTAGATTGTAAGGTATGGGATAATACATTTGACCTAATACATAGCCAACCACCATCATAGTTCCATAACAGATTAAAGTTGCATATGCAGATGCCACGTATCCGTATTTAGGGATAAACACCAAATTGATGGACAATGTAATAACAACCCCAATGAAAGAGATTAAAGCTCCAAATATAGTTTTGTCAGCTAATTTATACCACATAGACACATTGGTATATAGCCCTAAACAAATATTTGCAGCTAGTAATACAGGCACTACTTTGAGCCCAATCCAATATGACTCATTAGGGATAAAATACTTAAATAAATGTAAATACAGTGTGATCACAAGGAAGATGAAAACTAGTGTGATCACAAAGTAGTTCATGACTTTTGATAAAGTTTCTTTTGATTTTTCGTTGGACTGGTCTCTAAAAAAAAATGGTTCGGAAGCATAGCGAAATGCTTGAATAAACATACTCACTATCATGGTGATTTTATAGTTTGCCCCGTAAATTCCATTTGCAGATTGGGCCTTTATCAGCGCTTGACTAGATGTGATTTCTGGAATTTCAGTTAAATATTGACGATATAAAAGTTCTTTTAACATAGCTCTATCAAGTGTTTCATTTACTACGTAAGCCAATCCAACTAAAAGCATGGGATATGCATATTTGAGCATTTCCTTAATGATGCTAAAATCGAATCCACCTCTAAAATTCATTTCAGGGAGTAGAACTATAAATTTCACCAAGCTCGCAATTAGATTAGATATAAACACATAGCCTACTCCAACTTGAGGTTCATAAAATTGGTTTACTATCCAGTTTGAGTTACCACTGTCATACATTTGTTTACAATAAACAAGGAAAAATAGATTTAATCCGATATTTATTCCCACGTTTAAAAAGTTGACAAGTGCAAATTTTTTGGCTTTTTCTTTTAGCCTTAGATTGGCTAGTGGTATGGCAGATATCGCATCAATTCCTACAATTAGACTAAACCAAATAATGTATTCAGCGTGGTCAGGATATTTAAGTAGAACAGCAATGTCATTAGAAAAAAGACTTGCCAATAAAATGAAAATGGAAGATGTCGTAGTAATAGAAAAGAGCGTATTACTGTAAATAGATTTTTTTTTATCTGGTTTACTGGTTGAAAATCGAAATAAAGCGGTTTCCATTCCATATGTGAGAAAGACCACTAAAAATGCTACATAAGCATACATTTCGGTAATAATTCCATATTGTTCGTTTGAATAAATATGAACGTAGAAAGGGGTAAGTAAGTAGTTTAGAAATCTTCCAATGATACTACTTGATCCATAAATGGCAGTTTGACCGATTAACTTTTTGAGTGCACTCAAAAATTATGTTTTCTTTTTTCCATAAAAGCAGTGGTACCTTCCACAAAATCGTCACTACCAAAACAATTTCCAAACTCATTAATTTCTTTTTCAAAACCATTTACTTCATGATTATATCCCGCATTAACCGATTTTAAAGCGGCCGTGATGGCATTAGGTGAGTTGTTAGAAATAGATTTTATAATCTCTACAGCTTTTGGAAGTAATTCATCTAAAGTAACAACGTAATTTACCAACTTATATTGCAAGGCTTCTTTGGCGTTAATCATTTTTGCAGTTGTAATAAGTTCTACGGCTTTACCTTTACCAATTAACTGAGGAAGACGCTGTGTCCCACCATATCCAGGAATCACGCCCAAGCTTACTTCGGGTAGACCCATTTTTGAATTTTCAGATGCAATTCTCATATGGCAAGCCATAGCTAATTCTAACCCACCACCAAGCGCAAAGCCATTCACAGCTGCAATAATAGGTTTAGGATAATATTCAATAAAATCAAATAGCTTTTCTTGTCCTGAACGAGCTAATTCTTTACCCTCTACTTTATTGAAATGCGCAAATTCTTTGATGTCTGCACCCGCAACAAATGCTTTATCACCAGAACCAGTAATAATTACACCTCTTACCTCCTTATTTCGTAAAAGTGCTGTAAGTGCACGATTTAACTCTTCAATGGTGCGTTTATTTAAGGCATTAAGTTGTTTTGGTCTATTAATGATAATTATGGCTGCACTGCCCTGAAATTCTACTAAAATATTTTCCATTCTATTTGTATTACAGTCTTCAAAATTAAGTAAAATAAGCAGTCATCTATCTTATCTATTAACCATCTTCTTTCTAATTAAAGAAAGAAGTAAAATACCTGCCCAATATACCAATAAAAGTAAGCCTACTTTTTTTAAAATAGTAACAAAAACGTTGCCGAAAAATCCTTCAACGAAAATAATTTGATAGATTTTCAAAGCAGAAATAATGACTGTAAAAGCCCCATGAAAAAGAATTTGTTTTTTTGTTAAAAGCCCCATTATAATTACAATTATTATACATTTAAATGTATGAATTTTGAATTAGAAAAAGCGTGGAATGATTTATTAGATTCATTTCATCTTGATAATTTAGAACGCCCCGATTTAGACTCCATTCTATTTGTCATTGGATTACAAGAGCTTAATTTTGAAATAGATAAATTAAGTAAAGATCAAAAGTTAGATGTCATTCACATTGGACTTTGTGCGATATTCATTCCTTATGGATATTATGAAGCTGTAGGTAGAGATAGTGAAGGTTGGATTCACTTTAAATCCATCAAAAAGTTCCCCAATTTAAGTCCTGAGGATCAAGAGAATATGATTAAAGAAGCCATTTTAGATTACTACAAATAAATGGTTTTTTCTGTAGTCGCTCTTTCTTCAATTTGTACGACTCCAACAAACACATTATTAACTTCAATGTCAAGAACAGCAAAACCAGCTTGACCATCTTTATAATATGAAGAAAAATCAAAATTAACTACGCCTTCATCGGACGTGGTGTTTTGCTCGTCTACTAAGGAGGTATTTACACCAGTTGGATCGTCATAAAACAATCTAACTGTAGCACCACTTACAGGCGCGTTATTGGAATTATTTAGCACTGTAATGGTTGCAATTGTACTTTTGGGTTTATAACAAGAATTTGAAATAAAAAATACAATCAATAAAATGACATATTTGGCCCAATTTGTGCTAATGTTTGAATAATTTTCTCTAATCATAGAGTATTTATTTAATTTGCAATATAAATAATTTAATATTTAAATTAATGAAGCACGTTTCAAAAAATAAATTTCTAGTTTTTGTATCTACGTTGTTATTTACCATCCTTGTTTTGGGTTCTTTTTACAAGAAGGGTGATGAAGTTGAGGTAGTTATGAATACTTCAAAAGGGGAACTCATTTTAAAATTATATAATGAAACCCCGATTCACAGGGATAATTTTATTAAGCTTGTCAATAATCAGTTTTACAACGGAATATCTTTTCATAGAGTAATTAAAAACTTTATGGCTCAGGCGGGAGACCCTAATTCAAGAGATCCAAAGTATAGCGGCAGCCTTGGTAATAATAGCGAAGGGGAGACCCTCACTGCAGAAATACATCCATCATTATTTCATAAAAAAGGAGCTTTGGCAGCAGCTAGGATGGGAGATCAAGTCAATCCCGAAAAAAGATCAAGTGGTAGTCAATTTTATTTAGTACAAGGTAAAAAGTACAATAGAAATCAACTAGCACAAATGGAAGCTAGAATAAATCAACAACAAGAAGGAAATCTTGTAGGTGCATTTTTAAAGGATACATCTAACAGTGAATTTATGAACAGAGTTAAAGTTTGCCAACAAAACGCTTGGATGGATAGTCTTAACATCGTAATAGATGAAATCAAAACTATGGTTCTTAACGATGTTGATAAGTTTACATTTTCAGAGGAGCATTTAAAAGCTTATGAAACTGTAGGAGGTACTCCATTTTTGGATAACGGATACACTGTTTTTGGTGAAGTAGTTAGTGGGATAGATATCATTGATTCCATTTGTATATCTCCAACACTTCCCGGAGATAAACCCAAAGACCCAATTATTATTTTATCTGTTAAAATAAATTCTTAACATGATTGATCAAATACACACCATTTTAGATGAGGTAAATCAATTTGAATCCTCTAATATGAAAGAGATTGAAGCATTTCGAATTTCTTACTTAGGAAAAAAAGGAAAGATAACGGCCTTGTTTCAATCGTTTAGAGACGTTCCTGTAGAGGAAAAGAAAGAGTTTGGTCAAAAACTAAATGTGTTAAAAAACACAGCAACGGACAAGGTAAATACATTAAAGCAAAATGCAAATAAGGGAAAAAAATCCAAAACAAATATGGATTATTCACTAACTCCACAGCCCACTAATTTGGGGTCTAGGCATCCTATTTCCATTATTCGTGAACAAATCATAAGTATATTTTCTCAAATAGGATTTTCTGTTTCTGAGGGACCTGAGATAGAAGACGATTGGCATAATTTCACGGCTCTAAATTTTCCAGAAGAACACCCTGCTCGTGATATGCAAGATACATTCTTTATTAGTGAGGACATCGCTCTTAGGACACATACGTCTTCCGTTCAAGTTAGGGTTATGGAAAGTCAAAAGCCTCCTATACGTACTATTTCACCGGGAAGAGTGTATAGAAATGAAGCCATTTCGGCGAGAGCACATTGCTTTTTTCATCAGATTGAAGGTCTTTACATAGATGAAGATGTTTCATTTGCAGATATGAAACAAACATTACTTTTTTTTACAAAAGCGATGTTCGGTGAACAAACGAAAATTAGACTTAGACCATCCTATTTCCCATTTACTGAGCCTTCAGCAGAGTTAGATGTGTCATGTACCATTTGTAAAGGTAAAGGGTGTAATGTATGTAAGTATTCAGGTTGGCTTGAAATTATGGGATGTGGCATGGTTGATCCTAACGTATTAGAAAACTGCAATATCGATTCAAAAAAGTATACTGGTTTTGCATTTGGAATGGGAATTGAACGTATTGCTCAACTTATTTATGAAGTAAATGATCTTAGATTATATTCCGAAAATGACTTAAGATTTTTAAGCCAGTTTAAATCCGCAAACTAACGTTGAGAATTATCCTTTTCATGGATAAAGGCGGAGTTGGAAATACGAAAAATCTTTACAATCACAACAAATGATATCTTTGATTATCTATCCACATTTTTGCCTTCGAATTTCAAGAACTATTTATCAATAAATAAAAAGCGTTAGTTTTCGTTCTAACATCCCATCTTGTTCTGATCAAATAAAATTTACTCTGATTTTTTAAGCAAATATTTATATATGGTCTGTTCACCAGATTGAGTAACGGTTTGCTCAACATAATTCCATCCATTCTGATTCATAAAGTTAAGAGCATGAACATTACTGTTGAAGGACACAACTTTTTTATTTTCGTTCATTATATTTTGTCTTTTCATAGACCATTTCTGCCCGTAGTCGACATAAACTTTAACTTTTGTTGGATTAACTAATCTCGCAGAAATGCTAAGCTCACAATATTCAATATCTAATTTATTAATGTCTGTATCATTAACTAAAACGTGTTGTGCATTATAGGAACTTATGCAAAAGAAAAGGGCAGCACTTGCCAATAAATTAATTTTTCTCATAGTATGAAATTTTAATATTTACATAATATTATTAAAATTAATTGAGTAATTATATTTCAAACCATTGTATTTAAATACATAAAAAGCAGAAAATCTTAGAAATAAGCTGATCTAAAAAAAATTAGTTTCAAAAATTCTGCTAATTATGAAACTGGATTATTAAATATACTATTGAATCAAAGTTAGATTTTAAAATTCCAACTGTAGCTGTCTAAATCATTAAGACAATGTTGTATGAGTTCAATGCAATTAGATACATCTTTTTTATGAACCATTTCTATTACTTGATGGATATGTCTTGTAGGAATAGAAAAAGCGCCAGCAATGGAGCCTCCAGGTGTCATTCTTTGAATATTGGCTGTATCTGTCCCGCCTGCTGTTAAAATTTCATGCTGCCAATTTATTTTATTTTTATCTGCTGTATTCTGCATGAAATTCACCATTCTAGAATCGCAAATAGTACTTCCATCGAGAATTTTGATGGCTACTCCACTTCCTAAAGACGTAATTTTCTCATGTTCTGCCGCGCCAGGTACATCGTAGGCAATAGTGGTATCTAGACCAAAACCAAAGTCAGGTTTTATTTTTTGTGTAGCTACTTGTGCCCCTCTTATCCCTACTTCTTCTTGAACAGTAAATACAGCATACGTATCAAATGCAGGGTTAGTTAATCTTTTAATCGTTTCTATTAAAATGAAAACGGCTATTCTATTGTCAAGGCTCTTACAATTCACACAATCTCCCATTTCAATAAATTCCCTCTCTCTTGTTATTGGGTTGCCAATGGATATAATCTTAGCTACCTCTTTTTTAGGCAGACCGAGATCTATATAGTAGTCTGTAATCTTGGGGACCTTATTTTTTTCTTCAGGGGTCATTACATGAATTGGCTTTGATCCCATAACTCCAATGATGTCTTTTTTCCCGTGAACAATGACACGCTGAGATGTCAATGTTTTAGGATCGAATCCGCCAAGTGTGTGAAATTTGAGAAATCCATTAGTATCAATATGAGTGACGATAAATCCAATTTCATCCATGTGCGCACCAATCATCACTCTCTTTTTATTGCTTTTTCCTTTTTTGAGCACTATTACGTTACCCATATTATCTAACTCAATGTTATCAGCAAAATCTTTGATTTCAGAAATGACTAATGATCTTACTCTATCTTCAAAACCAGGAGCACCTGGAGTCTCACAAATGTTTTTTAATAATGTTGTATTAATCATAGTTATTCTATGTAGCTTAATTTGAGCATGTTTGTTTTTCCTCCCTCACCAAGAGGCATGCTAGCTGTATTTATAATTAAGTCTCCACTTTCAACTAATTGTTGTTTCTTGAGTAAATGATGAATATCAGCTATAGTGTGATCTGTACTTATGGTTTTGTCGTAATAAAAGGTCATTACCCCCCAAACTAAGGATAAAGTACTAAGTAGTTTCTTATTACTGGAGAAAACAAATATAGATGACTGAGGTCTTTGACTTGAAATTTTGTAAGATGTGTATCCAGAATGAGTCATGGTAATAATAGCTTTTGCACTTACCCGTTGAGCTAATCTACAAGCGTTAAAGCAGATGGAATCGGTAATAAATCTTTCGTGATTCTTTTTGGGCATTGTTTCCTTTATAAAAAGCTCAGTGTATTTTTTTTCTACTTCCTGTATAATTCTTGACATGATTTTAACAACTTCTACGGGATGTTTTCCTACAGATGTCTCACCACTTAGCATGACGGCATCTACTCCATCCATTACAGCATTAGCCACATCATTAACTTCCGCACGATTTGGCGTAATGTTATCCATCATGCTTTCCATCATTTGAGTGGCAATAATTACTGGTTTGGCCATTTCTTTAGCTTTTTGAGCAATTTTCTTTTGGATTAAAGGAACATTTTCTAGAGGAATTTCGACACCTAAATCTCCTCTAGCAACCATTACGGCATCGGTTTCCTGCATTATTCCGTCTAAATCTTCAACTGCTTCTGGTTTTTCAATTTTAGCAATTATTTTGGCGTTTCCATTCATACTTGCTATAAGGTGCCTTAACTCTATTATTTCCCTAGCTGATCTCACAAATGAAAATCCAACCCAATCTACTTCTTGCGAAAGAGCTACTTCAAGATCTGCTTTATCTTTTGCGGTTAAACTTGAAGTTGAAATTTTAGTATTGGGGAGATTAACTCCCTTTCTAGAAAATAAGATACCCCCAGCAATTACCTCTGTAATTATTTCATCTTTTTGGTTGGTCTTCTTTACTTCAAGAAGAATTTTACCATCATCCAACAGAATTTTTTCTCCTTTATTCACATCAAAAGGCAATTGGCTATAATTCACAAATGCAGATTTTCCTTTAGGAGTTTGATCACCAGTATATAGGGTGAAATCATCTTTTTTTTCTAAAAGCAATCCTTCAGCAGGCATATCTCCAATTCTAATTTTAGGACCTTGTAAGTCAGCAAGTAATGCCGAATGAGTTTCTAACTTTTTATCTACTTCTCTTATTAATGCAATAGCTTTAATATGATCTTCGTGGCTGCCATGAGAGAAATTGATTCTGAAAACATTCACACCCTGCTTTATCATATTTTCTATAATCTCCTTTGAATTAGTGGAAGGACCCACGGTGGCCACTATTTTCGTTCTTTTATTCATGTTAAAAAATTAAATTTTTTTTGGATTGAAGAATAGACACATCAACCTTGTTTACTGCGAGAACAAATGGGATATCTTTGAGTTTGTCAATGACATCATTAGAACTCATTAGATCGCTTGATTTAATCATAAGAAAGAAATCAACATGTTTCTGCTCTTCGATTAAATGATAATTTTCATATTTATTTCCTATTAAATAATACGTTTCGAGAACATCATCACGTTCAAATTTAAA
Source organism: Bacteroidota bacterium (assembly GCA_036159515.1). Classification (GTDB taxonomy): domain Bacteria; phylum Bacteroidota; class Bacteroidia; order Flavobacteriales_D; family Parvicellaceae. The sequence continues at coordinate 60,063 of JAYYEV010000043.1, forward strand.
TACAGGAAATTGACTATTTTGTTTTTCTTGTTGATTAAAAATAACTTCAATATTTTCTGCTGTTCTTTCTAATGAAAGACCTAATAAATTATTTATTGCCCAACAAATCCTGTAATCTTTTTCATGGCTTGATATTCCATAAAGATCAAAATCATATTCGTATTCCTCCTCTAAATGATATTTCATTCAAATAAATGTATCCTAATTTAACCTAAAAATAGTAGTAAAGATTATTAGATATACATAATTGATTGTGAACTTAACGTTTAATTAATGAAAGGGATTTACATATTTAAAATGTATTGACTTGCACTATACAGTAAATCTTCGTTGAAAGCATTGCTCATAAGTTGCACACCAAAGGGTAAATTGTTGGAGTGTTGACCCATTGGTAACGAAATAGCCGGAAGGCCAACTATGTTTGCATGAACTGTAAAAATGTCCTGCAAATACATTTGGATAGGGTCATTTATTTCACCTATTTTGAAAGCAGTAGTTGGTGTAGTTGGAAAAAGCAAAATATCGTTCTCTGTTAACATTTGCTCAGTTTCTTCCTTAATTAATCTTCTTACTTTTTGAGCCTTTGTAAAATAGGCATCATAATAACCAGAACTCAAGACAAAATTCCCCAACATTATTCTTCTTTTAACCTCTAAGCCAAAACCTTCTGTTCGGCTAAGTTCATACGTGGAGTTTATGTCATTTGCGTTTTCACTTCTGTAGCCAAAATGAGCTCCATCGTATCGTGCTAGGTTAGATGATGCTTCAGCTGTAGTTAAAACATAATAACAAGGAACAAGATGTTTTACAAATGGGAAATTGATATAGTTAATTTGATGCCCATCCCTTTTTAATTTTTGAATGATGGAATCAGTTTGTGTTTTGATTTCAGGGTCAAGGCTTTTAAAGTGAAGGTAATCTTTGGGGATACCTACAGTCATTTTTTTGCTAAGTGGATCAATTTTCTTTTGATGGGTTTTTGTATTAGCTATTGTGCTATCAAATTCATCTTTTCCGCTCATGATATGAGTCAACAAACAAGCATCTTGAATTTGATTGGTAAATACACCAATTTGGTCAAAACTTGAGGCATATGCTAACAACCCATTTCTTGAAATTCTGCCATATGATGGTTTCATACCAATAACCCCACAAAATGATGCGGGTTGCCGAATAGAACCACCAGTGTCTGAACCTAATGATGCCATACACAATCCTTCTGCAACAGCTACGGCTGAACCCCCAGAAGAGCCACCAGGAACCCTAGTTTCGTCTAAATGATGCTTTACTGGACCATAATAACTATTTTCATTGGAGCTCCCCATAGCAAATTCATCACAATTTAACCTACCAATGATAATGGCATCTTCTTTTAAAAGTCGTTGTACAGCGGTGGCATTAAACACAGAATTAAAGCCATTCAAAATTTTAGATGATGCAGTAACTTCATGATTTTTATAGCAAATATTATCTTTAATGCCGATAATCATACCTGCTAGAGCACCTTGATTTTTGTCCTTGATTTTATCGTTAATTTCAGCAGCTTTTTTTAGTGCACTGTCCTTAAAAATTTCAATAAATGCATTTGTACTAGAATGCTCTATCTTTTGGAAATAATGCTTGCAGACGTCTGCAAGATCTAACTTACCTTGAACTAAAAGTTGATTAATTTCTGAAAAAGAAGAAGGAAGATTCAAGACAATTTATGCTTTTTTATCCGCATCGCTTTCATCCTTATTTGTAGCGTCTTTAAATTCTTTAACGCCTTTACCTAATCCGCGCATTAGTTCAGGTATTTTTTTACCACCAAAAAGGAGCAGAACCACAATAACAATGAGCACAATACCCCAGGGCCCCATTTTTTGAACGAATAAAAACATGTTTTCCATGCGACAAATGTATTAAAAAATTTAAAGTCTAAAACCAGTTATAGCAGAAACACAACCTGATATTTCTTCTTTTTCTTCAGCTTCACCTTCATTACTATTTGCAGATGATTTAGGAATGATCAAGGAAATTATAAGTTGTTGAGTTGTAGATACTCTAAAATCAAAGTTCTTAATTTCTTCACCATGGTTATCAAAATATAATTGTCGCTTTGCGTTTCGGATGGTAAATTGAATATTTCCAAGTGATTCATCAGCACAAACAGCTATACGATAATGTTGACCTTTGTAGAAAGTGGCTATAAATTGGTGCTTTTCACCGGGTTTTAACTCACTGGTATTTGACTCACCTGTGGCTACGTAATTCCCCAGAAGCTTTTTACAATATTCTTTCGCAAAACCGCGACATTGAGCATTTGAATTTGAAATAACAAATAGGCTGAATAGGATGATTATAAGTCTCATAAGAATTGATTTAATATATTTTGTCTAATACTTAAAATTTTATTTCGGATTAAATTAAGATCAGTCTCTTTCAAATTAAAGGTAAGATAATTTCCTAACTCATATTCATTATCAATTAACTTAATAGAAGTTGAATCTAGGTTTTCAATAGGATAAGGAATACTGTCAAATATCGATTTAAGCTCTATTAATGGAGAAATGATGTATTCGTTTATTCTATCGCTAAACTCAAAAGTTTTATTCAATTGAATCAAGTTTTCTAATACTATTTTTTGATCAGATATAATTTCTTTAATGGATTTGTTTGTGGTATCAACTAATGATAATCCACAAGCAATATGAATTCCTTCTACCCAACCACCAGTTATAAGCAAAGCCGCTAAATCATGATCTTCATTTTCTTTTAGCATATTATCAATCTCCCAAAATTGATCACTAATGATAATCTGCATGGAATCCTTATTGTTTATGTTATTATCAATTCTCTTTTTGGTTTGGTCATTAATGACTGCACTTAAATTAATCTGCTTAGCTAGTTTAATCACTTCTTCTAGTAATCGACTGGTTTCTTTTTGCTTTTCATATACCATAGTGTAGTTAAGGTCAGTGCTTAAAACTCCTAATACCAAAGCAGCGCTTGTTTTTTTGGAAAACGGCATTAATTCATCTTTGGGAAACAAAAGATCACCAGAAAATTTTAATCCACCTTCTCGAATTAGAACGGTTGTTTCAATAGGAGAAGGAATACTGTAATAAATATTTTCTAATACTTCATCATTAGGATTTGAATCGGTTGGAACTACAGTATTTAGAACTACTTTTTTTTCTTCTACCGAATCACAACTTATTATGGCAGACAATATAACGTATATAAGGAGTTTTTTCATTTAATGCGCTTCAAGCCAGTTTTCTCCAACCCCTATTTCAATTTTTAAAGGAACATTAAAATCTATAGCATGGGTCATCTTATCTTGGACTAATTTTATTAATTCACTTTCTTCTTCTTTTGCCATATCAAACACCAGTTCATCATGGACTTGAAGCAACAGCTTTGATCTCATTTTAGCTTTTATCATTTCTTTGTGTATATCGATCATCGCCATTTTTATTATATCTGCTGCACTACCTTGTATAGGTGCGTTAATAGCATTTCGTTCATCAAAACCTCTCATGGTAGCATTACCACTATTGATATTATGTAGAAAACGTTTTCGTTTTAAAATAGTTTCCACATAGCCCAATTTTTTGGCCTTTTCAATGTTATTTTCCATATATTCTTTTACGAGAGGAAATTCTTTAAAATAGTTATCTATGATCAATTTACTCTCAGATCTTTTTATGCCTAAGCGTTGGGATAATCCAAATGCAGATATGCCATAAATAATTCCAAAGTTTACCATTTTAGCTTTATTCCTCATTTCTTTATCAACCTCCTCAGTAGTGGATTGGAATATTTTTGCAGCCGTCTCCGTATGAATATCTCTATTGTTTTTAAAGGCATTTATCATAGATTCATCTTTGCTCAACCCAGCGATTATTCGCAATTCAATTTGTGAATAATCTGCACAAAGAATTAAATGGTTGGAATCTTTTGGACAAAAAGCCTTTCTTATTTCTTTTCCGAGTGCAGTTCTGACAGGTATATTTTGAAGGTTGGGCCCCGTAGAACTTAATCTTCCTGTGGCTGTCACAGATTGCATGTAGTTAGTATGCACTCTATTTGTTTTGGGTTCTATGAGTTTTGGAAGTGCGTCCACATAGGTAGTTAGTAATTTTTTTTGTGTACGATATTGAAGTACATGATCAATGATGGTATGCTTACCTTTTAACTTGAGTAGAGTAGCTTCGTCTGTTTTAAATTGACCTGTTTTTGTTTTTTTAGCCTTTTCATCCAGTTTTAGATGTCCAAATAAAATTTCTCCTAGTTGTTTGGGAGAGTCAATATTGAAAGTAGTTCCCGCTTCTTGAAACATTCTTTCTTGTAACGTATTTAGGTTTTGATTGAGAAGCTGAGAAAATGCTTCGAGTTCCTGCGTATTAATACTAATACCCGCTCTTTCCATATGAAAAAGTACCTCAATTAAGGGCATCTCTACTTTTTCAAAAAGAGATTCTAGCTTCAAGGATTTTAGTTTTGTTTTGAAATCCAAGTAAAGTTGATATGTGAGGTCAGCATCTTCTGCGGCGTAATCTTTTAGCTGTTCGGTGGGAACATCGCTCATATTAATTTGTTGTCTCTTTTTTTCACCAATTAAATCCTCAATAGGTATAGGATTATAATTTAGTACTGTTCTTGACAAATGGTCAAGGTTATGTCTTTGTTCTGCATCAATTAAATAATGAGCGATCATGGTATCGAAAATTGGACCCTCAATATGAATGCCGTTTTCAAATAACACGCCGAGGTCGAACTTAAGATTATGTGCTATCTTAATGCTATTAGATTTAAAAAAAGGTTGGTAGAGTTTTAAAATTTCGTGATTATTATCGTGACTTAAATCGCAATAGAACCCTTCGTTAGCCTTGAATGAAAACGAAATCCCTAGTAATTTAGCTTCATTAATTTTAAGAGATGTGGTTTCCGTATCAAAAGAAACAGTCTTCTCCTTTGATAGCTGTTCAATAAAATTTATGTGTTCTTGTTTAGAGCTAATCAGTTGGTAATTTTTTTGGACGGACTGTATAGAATCCAATTTCTTTTCTTCCTCTTTTATTTCGGCTTCCGTCATCGATCCAAAAAGATCCATTTGTTTTTCTTGAATAATGGGTTTTCCCAAAATCCGTTTACCTAGCTGATTAAATTCAAGGTGTTGTAATAGCTTGATGAGTTCTTTTTCATTCACTTCTTTTCTTGAAAATGCTGACTCATCAAATTCAACGGGACAATCTAAAATAATAGTGGCAAGCTGTTTGGATAATATAGCCTGCTCTGCATAATTTTCTACATTTTCTTTTAATTTCCCCTTCAAATCATGGGTATTTTTGATAAGGTTTTCTATGCTTCCATAGCTTGAAATTAATTTTTTAGCTGTTTTTTCTCCTACTCCTGGAACTCCTGGTATATTATCTACAGCATCGCCCCACAATCCAAGGATATCGATAACTTGTAAGGGATCCTTCACTTCAAATTTTTCACACACTTCTTTTGGTCCTAGAATTTCACTTGGGTTACCAGAACGACCAGGCTTGTAAATAAAAATATGATCAGATACTAATTGCCCAAAATCTTTATCGGGAGTCATCATGTATGTCTCAAACCCCTTTTTTTCGGCTTGTTTGGCTAACGTGCCAATTACATCGTCAGCTTCAAATCCTTCCTCCATTTCTACCTTAATGTTCATGGCTTTTAGCAGGTCAAAAATATGAGGTATTGCTTTTCTTATATCTTCAGGCATTTCTTGTCTATTTGCCTTGTAATCCGCAAAAACACCCTCTCTATCTGATCCTCCGGGGGGGTCAAAAACCACACCTATGTGAGAGGGGTCAAATTTATTGATTACTTCCAATAAACTATTGCAGAAACCAAAAATCGCGGAGGTGTTTAGCCCCTTTGAATTTATTCTAGGGTTTTTTATAAATGCAAAGTGTGCTCTGTATATTAAGGCATATGCGTCTAATAAAATAAGTTTTTTTGACATTTTATTTACTGATTATATAGGTAATCTAAAACCGTTTGTCCAACAGCCTTTAGTGTAGGCTTGTAAATGATCTCCATGTTATCGGCATGCGTATGATGAAAATGACCAAAATCAAATCTGCCAGAGTAAGGTCGGATATCGTAGTGGATTATATCAATAACCGGAATTTTTGCTATTTGATTGATGTAGGTGTGATCATCAGTTAAGGGTGGAGCAATTTTTTTTTGAAAATATTTTCCAAAACCCAGATGCTCGCCAAGTTTCCATACTTTATTTAGATGAAAGCCCGCAAACCTTCTAGATATTTCTTCTTTTGGAAAAACTGCATTTTCAGCTCCTACCATATCCAATAAAATTCCAAAATTGGGCCTTTTGTAATCGGGATTTAAATTGTAGCTCCAATATTGTGATCCTAAGCACCACGTGTCGTTCATGCTTTGTAAATCAAAAAAACCATTGGTTTGTTGTGGTGCCCCATAATCTTCTACATCAAAAAATAAAAATTCAACACAGATGTCTAAAGAATCTTTGGATATTGCTCTAGCAATCTCGAGCAGTACACCCACTCCGCTGGCCCCGTCATTAGCGCCTAAGATAGGTTTAGTTTTATTCACACTATCTCTGTCGGCAAAGGGTCTAGTATCCCAATGTGCGCAGAGAAGTACCTTTTTATCTGCATTTGGATTAATTGTTCCTGAAATATTTCTAAGTGGTAATTTACTCATGTTAAATGCGGTTACTTCACCTATTTGTTCTGTGGTTTTAATTTGGTAAGAATTTAATTTTTTCACTAGCCAGTCTCCACAGGCGATGTGGTTTGCAGTATTAGGAATTCTGGGACCAAATGACACTTGCTTTTCAATAAAACTGTAGGCAGAGTCAGCATTAAAATTTGGACCCTTATTCCAAACTTCTTTTTTGGGCTTTACATTAATCGGGTTGTGCTTTTCATTGTTTTGATTGGAACAACTGTAGTTAATCATTCCAAAAATTAGAACAATTGTTATTGTAATAAAATTAAAGTTTTGACGCATACGATAAAGCTAAAATAACCAAGAACATCAAAAAAGATATTTTTTAGTTGTGTAATATTCCAATTAAAACTCGTTATTATCTAGTTTTACATTTATAAATGTGGTTTAAATGAATCTCTATTCAAATAAACAAAGATGGAAACAAGTTCTCTTGTTGGCTGGATTATGTATAGTTGGACTAATCATCTGGCTTACATCTGTTATAGCTGATAATGTAAAAAAAGCGGAGATTGAGAAGGTGCAGTTATGGAGTCAAGCCATAAAGAAAAAAGCAGAACTAGTTAGATTAACAAATGATGCATTTAATCAGTTAGCTTCAAAAGAAAGTGAAAAAGTACACATTTGGGCTCAAGCAACTAAAGAATTGGAAAAGCCTCTTGGCGATTACGGATTTGCATTACAAATTATTCAAAATAACAAAGATATCCCCCTTATTTTAAGAGATGGGTTAGGCCATTATGTTTCACATAAAAACATGAAATTAGACCCCGAAGACACCAATCTGATTGATTCTCTATGTAGCTCATGGGGTGCTCAAAACAGTCCAATAGAAATAAATTATTTTGAAAATCGTAGACAAAAAATTTTTTATACCAATTCTGCCAACTATTTCAAGCTAGAAGTATTAAGAGATTCATTATTAGATGCTTTTTCCGATGAAATCATGAATAATATAGCTCAGTTACCGGTCATATTTTGGAGTGATGAAGGAGATTCTTTAATTGCATCAAATACGGTAAACTTTGATACTCCAAGAGACGAAATGCTAAAGCAGATGAATAATATGCTTGAGGATAATTCACCAATTGAAATCGTTTTAGGTCCTGATCATAAGGGTAAAGTGTATTATAATAATTCAGCTATTTTTTTTCAATTACAGTATTTCCCCATCTTTTCTTTAGCTATAGTAGCCTTGTTTTTACTTATTGCTTACTTATCGTTTAGTTCCTTTAGAAAGGCTGAGCAGAATCAAGTTTGGGCAGGAATGGCTAAGGAAACAGCTCATCAATTGGGAACCCCGTTGTCATCACTCCAGGGATGGATTACCCTTTTAAAAGAAGAGGGAGTCGAACACGAAGCATTTAATGAGATGGAAAAAGATATTAACCGACTAACTATAGTATCTGATCGATTCTCTAAAATTGGATCTAAGGTAGAGACAAATTCAACTAATATGGTTCAGTTTTTCCATGACTATATAGAATACATGAAAAAAAGAATACCATCTACTATTGAATTAAAAGTATCCTTTAGCCATGAACAAATTTTTGCAGATATTAACCCCTCTTTGTTTAGTTGGGTAATTGAAAATTTACTTAAGAATGCGGCAGATGCAATGCAGGGAAAAGGAGTTGTTGAAGTTCAAATTAATAAAGATAATTCAGCAACGTCTATTTTAATTATAGATAGCGGTAAAGGCATACAATCCCACGTTCAAAAAAATATATTTGAACCTGGTTACACTACAAAAGATCGAGGATGGGGGCTTGGATTATCTTTGGTAAAACGAATTGTAGAAGGACATCACAAGGGAAAAGTTAGCGTTAAGTCTAGTAAATTAGATAAAGGAACTACTTTTGAAGTAGTGCTTCCAAACCTTAAATAATTATATTTCAAAAACAATAAGAAGTAATGAATCGGATTTTCAGTTTTGTGCTAAGATTTCTTTTTTTAGTTTCTATTTTGAATTTTCCTTACAATTTTTTGGCAAAAAATAATCTTCAAATTGATAACGAAAGAAATGTAATCAATCAGTTAGAAACAGAAATTCACAAACAAGATTTTATAATTGCATTTGTTGTTTTTTTATTCTTTCTCTTAATTGCTTTATGGGTTTTAGGAAAGAAAAATAGGAAACTAAGGAAGATGGCCACTTTTGCAGAAAATGATCCTAATGTAGTACTAGAGCTGGATTTAGATTTTAAGTTAAAGTATTGTAATGAAGCAGCCATGAAGCATGAGAATCTGGTTGAACTGATGTATGAAAGACACCCTTCAAGAAAAAAGTTTGAGTATTTATTGGATAAGACCATCAAAAATAAAAAAACAGGTAAATACATATTTGATGAACCATTTGTATTAGACAGTACTTATTTTTCTTTGAATTTATATGTCAATAAGGAAATGAAATTTCTAAGAGCTTACATGTCTGATATAACCGAAAAAACACTCTTACAAGAAAAAATTACAAAACAACGAGATTCTATAGTAGATAGCCTTAATTATGCTAAATATATCCAGCGTTCATTATTGCCTGATGTCAAAAAGATGGAAAATTATTTTGGGGAAAATTTAATTTATTCCATGCCAAAAGATATTGTTGGTGGAGATTTTTATTGGTTTAAAACATTTGGAGAAAAAGCAATTTTGATTGCTGCAGATTGTACAGGCCATGGAGTCCCTGGTGGATTTATTACCATGCTAGGAAGTTTATTGATAGAAACTTCTACTGGAGAAAATATTAAATCCCCTGAAATCATTTTAAGTGATCTTAACCGTGGATTAGTAACTCTTTTGAAGCAAGAAGAAGAAGATTCTATTCAAGATGGGATGGATTTAGCCATTTGTCTTATAGACAGGGAACAGAAGACAATTAAGTTTAGCGGTTCAAGAAATGGTATTTACATCATTCATAATGATGGTAACATTTCAAATTTTAGTGGGGATTCAGTACCTGTTGGAGGTGTGTATTCTAAAAGACATAATCCGCTTGACCGTGAATATGAAATGCACGAAATTAACCTAAAAGAAAATGATTGGGTTTTTATGTATAGTGATGGATTCTATGATCAATTCGGAGGGCCAAAAAATAAATCTATGGGTAGTAGCCGATTTAAAAACTATTTAAAAGAGGCTGTGCTAACCCAAAAAACTACTTCTTATGAGATGAATCAATTCTTCAATGAATGGAAAGGTACTCATGAACAGATAGATGATGTACTGGTAATCGGATTTAAACTTTAAGCATATCGAAGTTTAGTATAATCGACTTTTATTTATTAGTTTTTATACATTTGCGCCAAAATTCTACAACACTTAACTATCACATTTTTACATTATGAATATTCAAAGTATTTTATCCTCTTTAGGAGTTGAATCAAAAAACAGTGGTGCTGCTATTGGGGCCAATTGGTTAACTACTAGTGGTAACACCATTTCATCATTTTCACCAGTAGATGGCAATTTAATTGGTGAAGTGACTGCAGCAAATGAAAAAGATTATGAAGATTGTATTCGTTCAGCACAGGAAGCATTTGTGGATTGGCGTATGGTTCCTGCACCTCAAAGAGGTGAAATAGTCAGGCAATTTGGAGATGCTTTAAGAGCTAAAAAGGAAGATTTAGGGGCATTGGTTTCCTATGAAATGGGAAAATCTTATCAAGAAGGATTAGGAGAAGTTCAAGAAATGATTGATATCTGCGATTTTGCGGTGGGCCTTTCAAGACAACTTCACGGATTAACCATGCATTCAGAACGTCCACTACACAGAATGTACGAGCAATATCACCCACTTGGAATAGTTGGAATTATCTCAGCTTTTAATTTTCCAGTTGCCGTATGGGCCTGGAATACGGCTCTAGCTTGGATTTGTGGCGATGTTTGCATTTGGAAGCCATCAGAAAAGGCTCCTTTATGTGCTATTGCGTGTCAAAAAATAATGGCTGAGGTATTGAAGAATAATAATCTACACGGTGGAATTTGCACCTTGGTTATTGGAGAGGCTGAATTGGGTAAAATAATGGCGGCCGATAAGAGAATTCCATTAGTTTCAGCTACGGGCTCTACCAGAATGGGAAAATCAGTAGGCCAAGTAGTTGGAGAAAGATTAGGAAAATCATTGCTTGAACTAGGGGGTAATAATGCTGTTATTCTTACTCCAGATGCAGACCTTAAAATGGTTATTCCTGCACTAGTATTTGGTGCAGTTGGTACAACTGGACAGAGATGTACATCAACAAGAAGGTTAATTATACATGAAAGTATTTATGAGAATGTAAAGCAAGCTATGGTAAGTGCTTACAAACAACTTAAGATTGGTAATCCATTAGATGAAACTAATCACGTTGGCCCATTAATCGATAAAGATGCTGTTGAGATGTATGAAAATGCCATTGAATCTGCTAAAGAAGAGGGTGGTAACGTAATTGTAGAAGGTGGAAAATTATCTGGTGAAGGATATGAAAGTAACTGTTATGTTAAGCCTGTTATCATCGAAGCTGAAAACCAATTCCAAATTGTCCAACATGAAACTTTTGCACCCATTCTATACTTACTTAAATATAGTGGGGATGTGAATGAAGCTATTGCAATTCAAAATAATGTTCCTCAAGGGCTTTCATCTGCGATTATGACCACAAATATGAGAGAGCAAGAAGCATTTTTATCTCATGCTGGTTCAGATTGTGGCATCGCTAACGTGAATATAGGCACTTCTGGTGCTGAAATTGGAGGAGCATTTGGAGGAGAAAAAGAAACAGGAGGAGGAAGAGAATCGGGATCGGATGCTTGGAAAATTTACATGAGAAGACAAACCAATACCATTAACTGGGGAACCTCTCTTCCATTAGCACAAGGGATAAAGTTTGAGATTTAATTGTAGCCTAAGCTAATTCTAACACGTTCTAAGGTGGCTTTGGCCACCTTTTTTGCTTTTTGAGCACCCTCCATAAGTACTTCCTCTACTTCCTTGGGGTTGTTTTGGTAATGCTCAAATTTTGCTCTTTCTTCTGAGAATGAAGAAACTACTTTTTCTAATAATTCTTTCTTGGCGTGCCCCCATCCATATCCACCAGCTTTTAATTTATCGGACATTGTTTTAGCTTCTTCATCAGAAGCTAATAATTTATAAAGCTGGTATACTGTTGCACTATTAGGGTCTTTGGGTTCTTCTAAAGGAGTATTGTCGGTAATTATATTTTTATTAATTAATTTCTTTATGGCATTTTCAGTATCGAATACATCAATGGTGTTGTTTCTAGATTTACTCATTTTTTCGCCATCAGTACCTAATATGAGTTGAGCATCTTGTTGCAGAATGGGTTCTGGAAGTACAAAAATTTCACCGTGTTTATGATTAATACGTGAGGCTACATCGCGAGTCATTTCTAGGTGTTGTAATTGATCTTTTCCTACAGGAACAAAATCGGCATCATAGAGCAAGATGTCAGATGCCATTAGCATGGGGTAAGCAAATAGACCAGAATTTACATCTTCCAATCGGTCTGATTTATCTTTAAAAGAATGAGCTAATTTGAGTCTTTGATAGGGGAAATAGCAATTTAAGTACCATGCAAGCTCTGTACATTCTACTACATCTGATTGCCTGTAAAAAGTAGTTTTATTGGGATCTAGACCACAAGCCAACCATGTGGCTGCTACTTGAAACGTGTTGTTTTTTAACGTTTCTTTATCTTTGAGTTGAGTAAGTGAATGCAAGTCAGCAATGAATAAGAAAGAATCATTATTAGCTTCGTTAGCTAATTCTATAGCTGGCTTTATAGCCCCTAATATATTTCCTAAATGAGGTCTTCCAGTACTTTGTATTCCAGTAAGAATTCTTGCCATTTTAATTATTAATTCTAAATTTTAAAGTTTAAACTTAGACAGAAATTTAATATCCTTAGCTTCATAAAGTTGAAAAAATTACAATCATACTTGTATTACTTCTATTTTGCCTTAGTATATATCCTATTCTCTTTTATTTTGGGGCCCATAATTTTTCTCTTTGTAAGAGGAAAAAATAAGTTTCGTAGAGCTAGGAGAATTAAAATATTTTGGGCAAAATGGATGATGTTTTTTGTAGGAATTAAATACGAAACCAAAATGGAGTCCACGATTCCATTTAATCAGCCTTACATCATTTGTCCTAACCATAAGTCTTATTTAGATATCGTATTAATGTATTTGATAATTCCTCATGACTTTGCATTTATTGGAAAATCCGAGCTACTAAAATGGCCTGTTGTTCGAATTTTCTTTAAAAGAGGTGTAGATATCCCAGTGTATAGAGATAGTATAGCAAGGGCTGCAAAGTGCTTAGCACAAGCAAGCGATGAGTTAAATAAGGGACGAAGTGTAGTTGTTTTTCCTGAAGGAGGATGGGATGATAATCCTGGAATGAGAAGGTTTAAAAATGGAGCTTTTCAATTAGCAATTGACAACGGTGTACGAATTTTGCCAGTTACTTTTAAAAATAATTATAGCTTATTTACAGACCATACTGACTTTTCTGGTAATGCAAAGCCTGGTTTAGCTAAAATTGTAATGCACAAGCCCATTGAAACGGAATCTCTTTCTAGGAAAGAATTAGTATCTTTGAGAGACGAAACATTTAATATCATCAAAAACGAATTAGATTGTGAAAATTAATGAAGAAACCATTTTAAAGCTAGCGTCTCTTTCCAAACTAAAATTCGAAAAAAAGGAAAAGGATCTTATCACCAATGATATGCAAAAGATGATTGACTTTATCCAAACCTTAGAAGAGATAGATACAGATGGAGTAAAGCCGTTGATTCACATGACAGAGGGCTTTAACAACTGGAGAGAAGATGAAGTTAAAGATATGCTAGATCAAAAGGAAGCATTAAGAAATGGACCACAATCGGATTCTACTTATTTTAAAATCCCTAAAGTTTTAGATAAGTAATTTAGCAGAACTCATCAAATGCTGCAACAAGGTTTTCAGCTATTATTTCTGCAGGTTGACCTTCAATATGATGTCTTTCAATAAAATGAACCAATTGACCCCTTTTAAATAGAGCCATACTAGGGGAAGATGGTGGATAGGGAAGGCAATATTTTCTTACCTGGTTAGTCGCTTCTGTGTGGAAGCCAGCAAAGACCGTTAATATTTCGTCTGGCTTTTTGCCATTTTCAATAGCCATTTTTGCTGCGGGTCTTGCATTTCTTGCTGCACAACCACAAACCGAATTGATGACTACCAATTGGGTTCCTTCTGAAACGTTAAGATGTTGGTCTACTTCTTCTGATGAGGTTAGTTCTTTAAACCCCTTTGCGGTTAAATCTTCTCTAAACGGAGCTACAACTTCTGCTGGATACATATCTATTTTATTAGTTACAGCAAAATTAAATCTTTTTCATTAATAGAGGTAAATATTTTAACGTTTTGCGTTAAAAAATCGCTTTAAGATTTGACTACATTCATGTTCTAGTACTGGGCCTTTTACTTTAGTGCTAGGGTGTACAATACTTGGGTTTGTTTTTTTAAATCCTCTTTTTGGGTCAGAAGTACCATAAACAATCTCACCAATTCTAGTCCAAAATGATGCACCAGCACACATAACACAAGGCTCTAAGGTGACATATAGTTTACACTCGTTTAAATATTTGCTTTGCAAATAATAACTGGCTGAGGTAAAAACTTGCATTTCTGCATGTGCAGTAAAATCAATTAATTTTTCACAAAGATTATGTCCTCGAGCAATTATTTTGTTTTTGTATACAATTATGGCTCCAACAGGGACTTCGTCTTTTTCAAAGGCAACGTGGGCTTCATCCAAGGCCTTTCTCATAAAGTATTCGTCATTAAATGGATTCATTTTAATGATGTTTTTTCAAAATAAAACAAAAATAAATAGCTTTGGTGTAAATTTTAAAACACTAAAAATACGATAATGGCTTTTGAATTACCACAACTTGATTATAATCATGATGCATTAGAACCTCATATTGACGCTAGAACCATGGAAATCCATCACGGTAAACACCATGCTGGATATACAGCAAAATTAAATGCGGCAATTGAAGGAACTGACAAAGAAAATAAATCTATAAAAGAATTAATGTTAACCATGGATATGTCAAATGGAGCGCTTCGAAATAATGGAGGAGGCTATTTTAATCACTGTTTATTTTGGAAAGGAATGTCACCAGATGGCGGTGGACA
>JAYYEV010000044.1:0-2436 GCA_036159515.1 Bacteroidota bacterium
TTATTTAGAAACTGATCTTAATGAACTTGATGAAGTCACTGTGAGTGTGGGTTATTTTGATATAAGTGAGAAAGATTTATCTGGATCAATAACTCAGATAAAATCAGAACAACTTGAAAAAAATAGAAGTGGAAGTGTAGAGAGTATATTACAAGGACAAGTATCTGGACTAGTGGTGTCCGAAAGTTCTGAGCCAGGAGGTGGATCAGGGATTTCAATCAGAGGAACCAATTCAATTTTAGGTGGTACTCAGCCCTTGTATGTGTTGGACGGAATCCCCGTTGACCCTCTTACAGATGCACAAGGAATGGATGGTAGTGGAGAGTCACAAAGTTCACTTAGTTTTATTAATCCTAATGATATTGATAAAATAGAAGTACTAAAAGATGCTGCAGCAACAGCCATATACGGTGCCAGGGGTGCAAATGGTGTTATCTTGATTACTACTAAAACTGCTAATGATGAAGATGGAGCAGATAAAATTTCTGTAAGCTATGAGAGCTATGCAACAACTGTTAGAAATAATATTAATGTTTTAGGTGGTCTTGGATTTGAAAGTTATATGAATCAAAGAGTGCTAAATCAAATTTTTAAGGAAATAACTGATCCTAACAGAATCGGAGGACCTTTTGACGGAAGTCAAACTATAAACGCTAGTAATTTCCCTGAAATAATTGAATATGAACTACCCTATCCACAATCAACAGGAGTCAATACAAATTGGCAAGACGAAACATACAGGGTGGCATTAAGCAACAGATATAATTTAAATTATAGAGGTGGAAATTTTAAGAGGAATATTTCGATGGGTCTTGGGATTAATAATCAGGAGGGTGTCATCATAAATTCAAACAATAAGACTATTAACTATAACATGAATGCTAAAAGAAAAGCATTCAATGATAAAATTGATATTTATTCTAAAACTTATTTCACACATAAAAAAGGAAATGCAGCCTCAGTTGGAAACGGCGAAATTTTCCAACAAAGAGGTGTTGTATCCCAAGCCTTACAATTTCAGCCAATTTTTTCTCTATTAGAACCTGGTCAAGATGATGATATTTACGCTGCTCTTAATGAGGGAAATGTTGTTTCAAATCCATATACTTTAGCAAGATATGTGATGGATATTAAGGAGTCTACATCTTTTAGACAAACAATCCAGCTAGTTGGAAAAATCACACCAAAATTAACAGGAACATTGAAGGGGTCATATAATTTTCAAAAAAGTAACAGAGATAATTATTACCCTCTCAATACAACAAGAGGAAGAAATACAAATGGTGAGGCATCTCAAGCGTTCTTAGAAAATAGTAAATTGTACGCAGAAGCCAATCTACGTTACAGGAATCGGTTTGAAAATCACAGAATTGACGCAACACTAGTAGGTACTTTTGAAAAAAATGAAATTAGATCAATATTCAATAAAGCGAGAGGGTTTGGAACAGACGCTACTTCATTTTATAATTTTAGTTCTGCAGAAGAAATTTTAGTCCCAATTACTCAGTTTAGGGAAGTAGGTTTACTTTCAACGTTATTTCGTGTAGGCTATAATTACAAGAGAAAATATTTTGTAGACATTAATGCAAGACTTGATGCGTCCTCCAAATTTGCTACAAACAAAAAGAGCGCAATTTTCCCCTCTGTAGCATTTTCCTGGTTTGCGTCAAAAGAAAAATTATTTGAGAAATACGAAAACTTAGATGAGTTAAAGTTTAGATTATCCTATGGAAAAATAGGTAGTAATCCTATCAACCCTTATCAGTCTCTTGCATTAATGACTCCAATCAGATACAATTTTAATGACGAAATAATAACTGGATTTTATGAGTCTAATTTAGCTAATGATGATTTAACTTGGGAAACTACAGATCAATTTAATTTTGGGGTTGATTTAGGTCTTTATGACTCTAAGCTAAATTTAACGTTTGATTTATATCACAAACTAACCCATGACCTTCTACAATATGTTCAACTACCTCCATCCAATGGCTACACAAGCAGAGTAGACAATTTTGGAGAAGTGGAAAATAAAGGTGTAGATTTTAATATTGAAGGAATTATTATAAACAAAAATGATTTAAACTGGTCATTTAATGCGAATATTGGTGTTAATCGAAATAAGTTAAAAAAATTAAATTCTAATTTAGATTTTCAATTAGGCCCTTCAATTGGATTTTCTCAGGCATATCCGATCTTATTTATGGTTAATCAACCACTTGGGATTTACTGGGGAGCTGAAACTGACGGCGTATACTCATCTTGGGAAGAAGCAAACGCAAGCGGAATTGCTGGAGCAGCACCTGGTGAAATAAAATATATTAACCATCATGTTGAGCTTGATGATTCAGGACAACCTATAGAAATTCAAGAAATTAATTTTGACGATTATGTAAAAATCGGTGACCCAAATCCAGATTTTACTTACTCAATTTC
>JAYYEV010000045.1:0-52433 GCA_036159515.1 Bacteroidota bacterium
ACAACTCTTCACCATAATTTTTTTTATAGAGTTTAAACATATTACTAAATAAAGCGAATCCAGCTTCACGTACAGAATGATGTCCGCCAGCTAATAGTATACTATTATCCGGATCAAGTGAAATAGAAAAATAGGGAAACGAATTTGGATTAATTAATGCTTTATCATCATTTTGCCCTTTTATGTATAATATTTCAGAGCCTGGCTTTGGTTTAAAATTTTTAATATAAAGCTTATATGGTTTATTATTTAACTTGGCATAAAATTTTCCATCGGTAAAGCCGTTTTTACTTCTTTCATTTCTGTACATCTTAAACTCCAGTTGATTATGATTATCAATGGCTTTAATCATGTTGTCAATGAGCTCCACTTTAAGGTTGTAGTTTTGAGCAAAAAAGGAATATTGGATTACACTAAATAGTAAAATAAAATATAGTCTACACTTCATGAATGAAAAACTTACTTTTAAATCTAATTTGTTTGCCATAAACTCCATTCTCTGCTCTCTTTCCTGCACTAATGACCATACTTATTTCAGCTGGACTACGAAGTTCAAGAAGTTTTTTGATTCTAGATGAATCCATTCCTTCCATTGGGCAACTATCATAACCATAAGCTCTTAGAGACAACATTAAATTCTCACATGCTAAAGCGGTTGACTTATGCGCCCAAATGGCCATCCCTCTTTTGTTATAAGGCTCTCTTGGTGTTGGTTTTTTTAACCCCCGAATTTCCATGGCTAATTTTTTAATATACCCTTTAATGGATAAAAATCCTTGTTGGTATGCTAATGGTACAATTTTGCCATAGTATTTTCTTACCGATTTAGGAGCTTTCTCACCCATCTCGTCAATGAGTGTTAACATTCTATTTTGGTTTATTTTCCAAAAATCTGGTCGAGCTACTGCAACCACTAACTCTTGCGCTGTGGACGCTGCAGGTTGTCCTAAACAAAAGTCTATTAATTTGTCTTTTTTTACTTCGTCTCGAACCCAATAAAATTCCCATGGCTGCAGATTAGAAGAATTTGGGGCTAATAGTGTTAATTCCAAACATGCTCTCATATCCTTTTCTAAAACAGGCTCGTTCGTAAAATTTCGAACACTCCGCCTACTCTTCACGGTTTTAATGAATTCTCTTTTATCTATTTCAGGAATTTCTTCAATATGGTTATTCTTGTTTTCAAAAAGCTCGTTTAAAATTGGTTTTCCCATCTGTAAATTATTTTGGAGCATAATAATAGGAAAAGAACTTAAAAAGATTACGTTCAGTGTTTATATATTCATAAATAATTAAATTCGTTTTAAACATTATTTATGGATATTTTAATCATTATAATTCTAGTACTTTTATTATTTGCTGTTGTTTTTTTAATCACGAGAAAAAAGGAAGGCGGAGGGCAGTCTCAAGAATTATTAGTTCAGCTTAATGCTGAATTAAGAAAAGAGATTCAAGAAGTTAGGAAAGAGTTAAGTCAAGATGCGGAAAAAAGTAGAGTAGAAATAGACCAAAAACTATCAGGTATTAATAAAGAGATAAATGACTTTCACAAATCATCTAAAACTGATATGCAAAAACAATTTGCTGATTCTAATAAAGTAATTACTGAAGTAACTAAGGAATTAGAAAAAATAAAGGGGACAAATGAACAGGTGTTGAGTTTTGCTAATCAGATGAAAACACTGGAGAAAATTCTAGGTAATCAAAAGCAGCGGGGTATTCTTGGAGAAATTCAATTAGAGAATCTATTAGCTAATGTTTTACCACCGGAACTTTTTCAAATGCAATATAGCTTTTCTAGTGGTGAAGCTGTAGATGCTATTGTTCGTGCTGGAGAATATATTATTCCTGTGGATGCTAAGTTTTCGTTAGATAATTACAATAAAATGGTTGAAAGTTCTGATGCCGCTGAAATTGCAGTATTAGAAAAACGCTTTAAAGAAGATATTAAGTCACGTATTGATGAAACAGCCAAATATATTCGCCCTATCGAAAAAACAACAGACTACGCTTACATGTTTATTCCTGCAGATGGTCTTTACCAAGATTTATTGAATAGTAGAGTAGGGACTCTACAGATTAATTCTAGAGACTTAGTTTCTTATGCTTACACCAAAAAAGTAATGATAGTTTCTCCAATGAGTTTATTCCCTATGCTACAAATTACAGTTAAAGCCTTGCATAATTTAAAGATTGAAAATTCCATAAAAGATATTATGAAAAATATCGATAAGTTAGGTAATCACCTCAATGCCTATAAAACCTATCATGAAAAATTAGGAAATACACTGGGAACTGCAGTTAATCATTATAATCGTTCCTCTTCAGAGTTTAAAAAAATTGACAAGGATGTGATTAAAATTTCAGAAGGAAATACCCAAATTGGATTCGAGGGAGATCTGCTTGATCGTCCTTTACTAGATAGTGAGGGATAGTGTCATTTTGTGAATAACTATTCTTGAACGTCAGCTTTGTTTTTTTGTTAAAAAGAAGAAATTTAGTTGATAAATAAATCGTGGGAAAATTAAAAAACATACATAAAAGCCAACATCTCAGTTTCTATTCTTTAGATGCAGATGTCTTAACTATTCCATTTTACCAATCTAATGTTCCCGCAGGATTTCCTTCTCCTGCAGAAGATTTCATGGACTTAGATCTCAATTTGCAAGCGTATTTAGTGCAACACCCGTCAGCTACCTTTTGTGTTCGTGTCACGGGAGATTCCATGCAAAATGCAGGTATTTTTAGTGGAGATGTAATGGTGGTAGATCGAGCTTTAGAACCTAAAAATAATACGATTGTGTTAGCTGTGTTAGATGGAGAATTTACGGTTAAAAGAATACAAAAAAGGGGTGGTCAACTTTTTTTAAAGCCTGAAAATGAAACTTTTAAACCGATTGAAATAACAGAAGAAATGGACTTTAAAGTTTGGGGAGTAGTCACACATATTATCCATAAGGTATGATCGCATTGGTCGATTGTAATAATTTTTATGCTTCTTGTGAACGTGTTTTTCAGCCCAAGTTAGAATACAAGCCCATTGTTGTATTATCTAATAATGATGGTTGTGTTATAGCCCGAAGTAATGAAGCCAAATTATTAGGCATCAAAATGGGCGCCCCAGCGTTTAAAATGAAACCCATATTTGATCGACACGGAGTACATGTTTTTTCTTCCAATTTTGCCCTTTATGGAGATTTGTCTAACCGCGTAATGAGTATACTATCAGAAGGTGTGCCCGCTATTGAAATCTATTCCATTGATGAAGCCTTTTTGAATTTAGATGGAATAATAAAACCGCTTCAGTTTTCTATTGATTTAAGAACTAAGGTGAGAAAGTGGACGGGTATACCTGTATCGGTAGGAATAGCGCCTACTAAAACATTGGCTAAAGTAGCAAACCATATCGCTAAAAAATACAAGAAAGAAGGCGTTTTTGTGATGAAGCAGTCTAAAACTATAAAAGAGGTCTTAAAGCATTTTCCTGTGGATGAGTTGTGGGGCGTAGGAAGACAATATGCCCAATTTTTAAAGGAGAGAGGGTTTTACACTGCTTATGATTTAGCAAACGGAAATGAGTCCTGGATAAAAAGAAACATGACAGTTAATGGCTTAAGAATGGTAAAAGAGCTTAAGGGTGTACCGTGTTATGCTTTAGCATGTGAATCATCAAGAAAAAAGAACATTTGCACCTCTCGTTCATTTGGGATGGATGTCAAAGAGTTACATGAGCTAAGAGAGGCAGTTGCTTCTTACGCAGCTACATGTGCTATGAAATTAAGGAAGGAAAAAAGTTTGGCTAGTTCCATCTATGTCTTTATCAAGACTAATCCTTTTAAGGATGGAGCTAAACAGTACAATGCTTCTCAAAAATTCATCCTCACAGAGCCCACAAACGATAGTATGGAAATTACTAAAGTCGCACTAAATGTATTGCGCAAGTTGTACAAAAAAGGATTCAACTACAAAAAAGCAGGAGTAATAGTAGGGGACATTGTACCTGACTATTCAAGACAGCTAAGCTTCTTTCATCAACAAGACGTTTTGAAGAGACAACGTGTTATGAACTCATTAGATTATATTAATACGTCTATGGGTAGAAATAAAGTCCGGTTAGCTATCCAAGGCTTTGATCGGAAATGGAGGTTAAAGCAAGAGAAGTTATCGCCTTGCTATACAACTAGGTTTAAGGATATGCTTGAAATTAATGTGGATCAGCACGTAAAGTGACATAACTCTTTGGAGGAAAACAGATGAATATCATGAAATAAGCTAATAAAATTAGATGAGGATTTGTCGTATATCGTTCTTGTCGTTGAGATAGTCGCTGAAAAAACCTCGAGATTTCATCCTCTCAATTAATCCATCCAAATCAAAACCATTTTTTAGCTCAATGCCTACAATAGCTACACCAGTTTCTTTATAATGTTTTTTAGTGTATTCAAAATGGGTGATATCATCATTCGGTCCTAGCACGTCCACTAAAAATTCTTTCAAAGCACCTGCTCTTTGAGGTAATTTAATTAAAAAATAATGTTTTAAGTTTCGATAGAGTAAGGCTTTTTCTTTAATTTCTGACATCCTAGAAATATCGTTATTGCTACCGCATATTAAACAGACGATATTTTGATTTTTGAATTTTTCACGATGTAACTCTAAAGCAGCAACACTTATGGCTCCAGCAGGTTCAACCACAATTGCGTCTTTATTATACATGTTCAGAATGCTTTGGCAAATTTTACCTTCAGGTACCAATAATATTTCGTCTAAGTATTTTTGACATAATTGAAAAGAAATATTTCCAACTTTTTTTACGGATGCTCCATCTACAAACGGATCAATTTTGTCTAAGGTTGTGATTTCATTTTTTTCTAGAGATGTACTCATTGAAGGAGCTCCTAATGGTTCTACACCGATTACCTTTGTTTCTGGAGATAATTGCTTAAAAACACTTAAAACACCAGAAACCAAACCTCCACCTCCAATAGGAACGATAATAGAATCTATTTTCTCTTCCGTTTGTTCTAATATTTCATAGGCTAGGGTGGCTTGTCCTTCAATTACAAGTGGATCATCAAATGGATGAATGAATGTTTTATCATGATCAACACAAAACTTTATAGCTGCTTCATATGAGTCATCGTATGTATCTCCCTCTAAAATTACCTCAACATATTCACCACCAAACATTTTTACTTGTTCAATTTTTTGTCTTGGTGTAATAGTGGGCATAAAAATGACTCCATTCATTTTCATTAAGTTACATGACTTAGCAACACCTTGTGCATGATTACCTGCACTTGAACAGACCACTCCATTTTTTTGTTCTTCGGGATTTAAAGAGCTAATTTTATTGTAAGCTCCTCTTATTTTGAAAGAGCGTACTTCTTGTAAATCTTCTCTTTTGAGCCAAAGATTAGTTTGGATTAGTTTACTTAACCGGTCATTAAATTGTAAAGGGGTTTTACGTACTGTTTTCTCAATTCTAACTTGAGCTAGTTTGATGTCCTCTATTCTAGCTAATTCGTATTTCATCCATTTATTTTCTTCATTGAAGTCATGGATTTTCTTAGTTCCCTTCCAATGATTTCAACAGGATGATTTCTGACTTTCTCATTAACCTCAATTAAAGTTTGATTGTCAACCGCGTTAGTGTCAGAAAAAGTATTTCCTAATTGATTAAGCGTGATTTTTTTGAAAAAATCTCTTAAAAGAGGTTTACAAGCATGATCAAATAAATAACAGCCATATTCTGCCGTATCTGAAATGATGTTATTCATCTCAAATAGTTTTTTACGTGCAATGGTATTTGCAATTAAAGGAGCTTCATGTAATGATTCATAATATGCAGAAGCGTCTTTAATACCTGAATCAGTCATTGTTTCAAATGCCAATTCAACACCTGCTTTTACTAATGCTACTAGAATTAGGCCATGATCAAAATACTCTTGTTCACTGATTTTATCTGGGGTTGGTTCTGTTTTTTCAAATGCAGTTTCTGCGGTTAACGCTCTCCATTTCAGAAGGTTTTGATCATCATTGGCCCAATCTTGCATCATCACAGAAGAGAATTCACCTGATAGTATATCATCCATGTGTTTATGAAATAATGGTTTCATGATATCTTTTAACTCGTCAGCTAACTTGTATGCTTCTATTTTTGCTGGATTTGATAATCTATCCATCATATTTGTGATACCACCATGCTTTAGAGCTTCTGTAATGGTTTCCCATCCATACTGAACAAGTTTTGAGGCATATGGTGCTTGGACTCCAAGTTCAACTAATTTATCAAAGCACATGATTGAACCTGTTTGAAGTACACCACATAATATTGTTTGTTCACCCATTAAATCTGATTTGACCTCAGCAATAAAAGATGATTCTAGCACTCCTGCTTTGTGTCCGCCAGTAGCTACAGCATACGCTTTAGCGTATGCTAAACCCTTGTTTTGAGGATCATTTTGGTCATGTACAGCTATTAATGTTGGCACTCCAAATCCTCTTAAATATTCATGTCTAACTTCTGATCCAGGGCATTTTGGAGCCACCATGATAACTGTGATATCTTTTCTGATTTCTACACCTTCTTCTACTATATTAAACCCATGAGAATAAGACAAAATAGAATCCTTTTTCATTAAAGGAACAACTGCATTAACCACAGAAGTGTGATTTTTATCAGGTGTAAGGTTTATCACCATATCAGCATCTGGTATCATTTCATGATAAGTCCCTACGGAAAATTGATTTTCTACCGCATTGTGAAAGGACTGTCTCTTATTTGTAATGGCTGATTCTCTTAGCGCGTAACTAATTTTTAATCCAGAGTCTCTCATGTTTAGACCCTGATTTAGTCCTTGAGCACCACAACCAACAATCACTATATTTTTATTTTTTAAGATTTCAACTCCGTCATTGAATTCTCCAATATTCATAAATCTACACCTTCCAAGTTGGATTTGCTGTTCTCTAATAGGTAATTGATTAAAGTAGTTTTTCATTTTTTATTTATTAGCTAGTATTTCAGTTATTTTCATGGGTTCTTTGGTTACAGAAATCCTTCCAGATCGAACAAATTGAAGGATTCCGAATGGTTCAAGCTGACTATATAGTCTTTCTGTTTCTTCTCGCTTTCCTGTTTTTTCTATCACAAAATACTCTGGAGAAACAGTCACTATATTGGCATGACTATTTTTAATTATGGTGTGAACTTTCTTTTCCTGGAACAAAGCCTGTGTTTTGACTTTGTAAAGCGCTGATTCTTGAAAAATAGTCTCTTGATCAGTGTGAAAAAATGCTGCAATCACTTCCACTTGTTTTTCTAGTTGTGTAATTACTTTTTTTATAAGCTGCTCTTCTGTTTTAAGTACGATTACAAATCGAAAAATATCCTCTATTTCACATGGAGAACTATTAATGCTATCAATACTAAGGTGTCTTTTTAGAAAAATGGCAGATATTCTGTTCAATAATCCAAGGTTGTTTTCAGTGTAGATGGATACCGTAAATTTTCTAGTTTTATTCATCATGATAGTCTTATGTTAGAAACAGATTCACCTGTGGGTATCATTGGAAATACGTTATCTTCTTTTTCAACACAAACTTCTAGTAAACAAGGTTTTGTTGATTTAATAAGCTTTTTAACCGCATTTTTTAATTGGTCCCTCTTGTCTATTTTTTCACCATCAATGTAGTATCCCTTTGCAATAGTGACAAAATCGGGGTTTATTAATTCAGTAGAGGCATATCTTTTATCAAAGAATAATTGCTGCCATTGCCTTACCATTCCTAAAAAATTATTGTTAAGCACTACAATTTTAACTGCTGCACCCGTTTGAAAAATAGTGCCTAGTTCTTGTATGGTCATTTGATAGCCTCCATCTCCAATTATGGCGACTACTTCTCTTTCAGGTGCACCCATTTTTGCACCTAAAGCTGCAGGAAGTGCAAATCCCATAGTCCCTAATCCACCTGATGTGATATTTGATTTTGACTGTGTAAATTTTGCATATCTACAAGCTACCATCTGATGTTGACCGACATCTGTAACAATAATGGCATCTCCATTCGTTTCTTTGTTTATAGCATGTATAACTTCACCCATTGTTAATTGCTCCTTAGTTGGGTAAATGTCTTTTTGGATCACTTTTTGGTATTCTATTTCGTCATGTTCCTTGAAAATATTTAACCAATTCTCGTGACTGTTGCTTTTTACTTTTTCAGTAATAAGGGGAAGAGTACTTTTTATATTTCCCATAACAGCTACATCTGCAAATACGTTTTTATTTACTTCTGCTGGGTCAATTTCAAAGTGGATAATTTTTGCTTGTTTGGCATAACGGGTTAAATCCCCTGTAACCCTATCATCAAAACGCATTCCCATAGCAATTAAAAGGTCACATTCGTTTGTTAACACATTAGGGCCATAGTTGCCATGCATTCCTACCATTCCTACATTTAATGGATGTGCTGTGGGTAAGGCTGAAAGCCCGAGAATTGTCCATGCAGCTGGAATTCCTGTTTTTTCTACAAAATGCTTAAATTCTTTTTCAGCTTCACCTAAAATAACGCCTTGTCCAAAAACTATAAGAGGCTTTTTCGCTTTGTTGATTAATTCAGCAGCTGAATTTAAGGATTTTTCAGTGGGTTTGTTTTCAGGTTTATAGGACCTGACATGTGTGCACGGTTTGTAACTAAATGCTAATTCTTCAAATTGAGCATCCTTGGTTATATCGATCAGAACTGGCCCTGGGCGTCCAGATTTTGCAATAAAAAATGCTTTAGCTATTACGGAGGGAATTTCATCCGCTTTAGTAATCTGATAATTCCATTTCGTAATGGGAGTAGAAATACCTATAATATCGGTTTCCTGAAAAGCGTCAGATCCAAGTAAATGTGAAGCGACTTGTCCGGTGATGCAAACCATTGGAGTAGAATCAATTTGTGCATCTGCAATTCCTGTAATTAAATTAGTAGCCCCAGGTCCTGAGGTGGCAAAAACAACACCTGGTTTTCCGGAAGATCTAGCATATCCTTGTGCAGCATGAGTAGCTCCTTGTTCATGTCTTACTAACACGTGTTTAACTTTTTCTTGGTAATGATAAAGCGAATCATATATGGGCATAATGGCTCCACCTGGATATCCGTAAATTAGATCCACATTTTCTTCAATTAGGCTTTTTATGACTGCTTCTGCTCCTGTGATTTTCATATATTAATTTTTGTCCGTAACACACCCAAAGGATGCGGAAGTAACACATTTTGCATATTTGTACAAACTCCCATTTTTAACTTTAAGAGAAGGTTCTTTCCACGACTTAAATCTACCTCTGATTTCAGCGTTGCTTAGTTCAAGATTAATGGTATTTTTCTCTGCATCAATTGTAATAAAATCACCGTTTTTAATGATTGCAATAGTCCCTCCAACTTGTGCTTCAGGAGAAATATGACCTACTACGAACCCGTGAGTTCCACCAGAAAATCTTCCATCTGTTATAAGGGCAACTTCATTACCTAATCCTGCTCCCATTATTGCAGCCGTTGGTTTCAACATTTCTGGCATTCCAGGTCCGCCTTTAGGCCCCTCGTATCTAATCACAATTACATCCCCCTTTTCAACGTCTCCGTTTTTTATTCCCTCATTTGCTTCCATCTCACTTTCAAATACTTTCGCCTTACCCCTGAAAAACAAACCTTCTTTACCGGTAATTTTAGCTACTGCACCCTCTTCGGCTAAATTTCCTTTAAGTATTCGAATATGTCCTGAACTTTTAATGGGGTTATTTAAATCATGTAGTATGTGTTGATTTTCTTTTAAATCAGGAAAATCCTTTAGGTTTTCTGTTAACGTTTTTCCAGTAATGGTAAGGCAACTGCCGTCGATTAAGCCATTTTCAATGAGGTATTTTAACACCGCGGCAGTACCACCAACTTTATGTAAATCTTCCATAAGGTGCTTTCCACTTGGTTTTAAATCTGCTAAATATGGAGTTTTATTACTAATCTGTTGAAAATCATCTAATGTAAATGGAATATTAGCGGTATGTGCTATAGCAAGCAAATGGAGAACCGCGTTTGTAGATCCACCTAATACAGTGATTAAGGTCATGGCATTCTCAAGAGATTTTCTACTAATGATATCACTAGGTTTAATGTCATTTTCAATTAGATGTTTCATGGCAGACCCAATACGATGAATATCTGCAAACTTTTCCCTAGATGTAGCTGGAGTAGATGAATTATTAGGTAGGCAAAATCCCATTGCTTCTATGGCAGAGGCCATAGTATTTGCTGTGTACATTCCACCACATGCTCCTGCTCCAGGACATGCATTTTCAATGATACATTGAAATTCATTTTTATCCATTTTACCTGCTACCTTTTGACCCCATGCTTCAAATGCAGAAACTATATCTAATTTCTGATTTTTGTGATTCCCAGATGCAATTGTACCTCCGTAAACTAAAATACTTGGTCTGTCAAGTCTTAACATCGCCATAAGCGCTCCTGGCATATTTTTATCACAACCAACCACAGTAATCATTCCGTCATAACTCATGGCCCCAACAACGGTCTCCATGGAGTCTGCAATGATATCTCTAGATGGTAAAGAATATCTCATTCCACTAGTACCCATCGAAATACCATCGCTTACTCCAATCGTATTAAAAATTAGGGCAGTTAAAGTCTCTTTTTTTACAGCATCTTTAATTTCTTTGGACAAGTCATTTAAATGCATATTACATGGATTCCCTTCATATCCTGTGCTAGCGATTCCAATGAATGGTTGATCTAATTCTTTTCTTGTTAAACCGATAGCATGAAGCATGGCTTGAGCAGCTGGTTGAGTGCTATCATTGGTGATGTTTACGCTGTATTTTTTGAATTTTTTATCCATTCTGTTAGTTTGTCTTGAAAGCAGGGTAAAAAAAAAGGCCATCTTGTGATGGCCTTTTAGATATCGTTATACCATCATTCAACATTTGTCCATGATAATAATATTGATAATAATATTTTTTATGAGCTGTTTCATATGCGTGCAAATCTAATGCATAATTATTTAGATTAACAAATTTAACGATCAATTAATTGTAAAAATCCTTTGAATTCTTCAACTTCAGATGTAGGTATGGTAAGAGGTTGTATTGTAATTTGGTATAAATATGTACCATCACTAGCTTTTAAACCTGATGGCAATCGGCCATTCCAACCTATTCCATTATAATCTTCAAAAATTAACTGACCCCACCGGTTAAATATTTTCAAGCTTTTTTGCTCAAAAGATGTTCCATTAGGTTCAAAGATGTCATTTTCACCATCTCCGTTTGGGGTAAATATATTAGGAACAATAAGAAAATAAGGTTCTCTGGGACAAAACTCTGTATTTAAAGTGAACTGATATGTATTTGAACAATTAAATGAATCTGTTCCCGTCACTACGTACGTGCCTTCATCTGGTCCAATAATGGGAACACTATCCAAAATGTTATTATTCCAAATGTAAGACGCTGCACCAATCCCATAAATCGTAATGGTGTCATCTTCACATACAGTGGTATCCGAAAAATTACTTGTAACGGTAGGTTGTTGATTGAAAGTTATATTGATGAAAATAGTTGAATCACATCCGTTAGCGGATGAATAAATTTCTTGTCCTGAAGGATTGTTTAACCCATAAATTGTCCCATTAATTAGTATTGAATCAGTGCTACAAATACTAGTGTCAATTATGGAAAATATAAGTGGGTTTTCTGTTACCGTTATGTTGACTACAGAATCACAACCAGAAATAGAGGAAAGAATTTGTGTTCCTGTAAGGTTGTTGCTGTTGTATGTAATTCCATTTATCGTCAGGGAAGATCCATTGCAAATGGATGTATCTACAATAGTATTATATGTAGCGCCACCTGGACTAATAATACAATTGATAGTAGTATCACAATTGCTTAACACATTGTCAGTAATGTAAATGGGATATGTACCATCGGCTAGATTTTGAATGTTGTAATTTCCTTGACCTACGCCATTGTAAAGAACAGTACCATTAGATGATATATTGTAATTACTAGTTCCTGTTATGTCAATAGAAATTGAACCATCATTTTGGTTTTCACAACTTTCATCTGTAATGGTAGTGGATACTTGTAAATCACAACAAATATCGATTTGATAGTATTTTGGACCGATAATGTCCGCACAAGTGACATTTGCATTGAAAGCAATGTTGCTCCAACTTTGGTTACTTAATTGATTTACTAAATTAATATCATTTGTGTTTAATGCGTAGATGGAAAAAATACCCACATTAGCTCCGTAGTCTGAAGAAGTAAAAGTTCCAATAGAGTTATAACTTATTATAGCATTTGTTGTGGTATCTACCATAATATAAAGTTGCTGATAGCCTGATGTAGTTGTAAAACCAGAAGTACTTTCTGTTATATCATTACCCGAACAAATGGAGGTAGCTTGACAGTTGATGATATTGAACTGTAAAGGGCCTATGGAATTAGCACAAGTGGCATTAACAGTTGCCGAAAAATTAGTCCAGTTGTTGCCATTTGCAGTAGCCATTAAATTGCCATCATTAGTATTTACTGCATATACAGACAGTATTCCTAAATAGGATGGACCATAATCAGTTGGTGTAAAAGAACCAGATGTGTTTTGAGCTAATATATTATCATTTGCATCTACAATAATATAATGTTGGATATATCCAGCAGATGATTCATATCCTGTAGTTGAAACGGATATGGGATCACCTGAACATACGTTATTTTGGCCATAGGAGAAATGGGAATGAATTAAAAGTAGTATGAAAATGACCCTTTTCATTATTCTGTCAGTTCCAGCTGCCAGCATTAGCATTACAAGCATTTATACAAGAAACAGATAGGACAAATTGACCATTTGATGAGCCGTTTCCATCTACATAAATAAAGTATTCAACACCAGTCGTGGTAGTAAATGTGATAGAAGAAGTTGTTCCACTTCCGCTATTATTATCACTTCCAACACAAGTCAAATTTGTACATGTTCCAGAGTAAACAAATATTTCAGTGTCAAAATTAGTTGTACTATTTGATGTGCTTAATGTAACATCTGATCCGTCACCAATGTATTTATACCAAACACCTGCTCCGGTTGTTAATCCCCCACAAGAAGAAGGAGCATCATTGCTAGTCGCTAATATATTATTGGAAGTGTCTAGATCTCCGCAATTTAAAACAATGGCATTGTCACACGAGTCATTTGGAGGATTAATGGCAATTCCAGATTGGGCCTCCCAAAAATAGTCACATAGATCACCAGCCCATCCATCTATGTAAACAAAATAATCTTGTCCAATTGTTAAAGGGTAGGTTCCGAATGTTCCATCTGGAATGGTGAATGTACCGCTCCCTAACGCTGGATTTTCACAAGCAATTTCTACCATATTATCTTGATCCCAACAATTTCCATCAAAAACAGCAAATTGAACTCCATTACCGTTTGAACAATTTTCTACAGTCCAGTCTAGAACAATTGTGTCATCAGCTGCGGTAAACTGAAGCCATGAGTCATTATTTGAGGCACCACAAAAATTATCGGGACCAGGGTCTGTCCCGCCCGCATCAACAGTGTAATTGCAGTTCGTTGAACCATAGTAGGCTTGGCTTAGATCAATACTAGGTGCACTACACGGAAAATCGGAAGGTGCGTTAGGTAAGGTGCAATAATTGCTACCTACACCTCCGCCTCCACCACCTATAGAACGATATATCATAACTTCTGTAGCAGTCGAATTAGATGCGCATGGAAATTCATTAATATGTAAGTGAACTACACCAGTGATAGTGGAGGTCCAACTTATATATGAGTTAGTTCCACAACCTGCAAAATCGTCATTGTATGACAATAAGTTTCCTACATTATCTCTCAACGTTAGTTCTGTGTCATAAGAAGCGGCGACACCTCCATAAATGTTACAAGTAGAAAATTCATAAATATCACCTGAAATGACATTAACTTGTATGACTTCGCCAGCCCAATTTATTATTGTAGCGGATGCCCAAACACCAGTAGGAGGGGTGTAAGCAGTAGCTGGATAAAAATTAGCTCCGTTATTGCATTGACCGTATTGATTTTTTGAAGAAAAAATGAAGGTCAATAGTAAAATAGATAAAACTAAATATCTCATATACCTATTTTTTTAATTCGTTAATTAGTTGGCTGGTGGATTTATATCTTGAAAACCACGTTGATTTGAAATGTACATATTCAGCATGTTTATCGGAGTCCTTATTGTCAAATTCTTGCACATAAACTTCAACTTGATTATACTGTTCATTAGAAAGAAAAATAAAATCTTTTGAATCTATTTGTTTGAATTTTATTGCCAGGTCTGGATGTTTTGACAAAATGTTTTTGATCTCATTATTTGCTTCTTTGGTTGAACTCGAATAAACTAATTTCAACTCTTCACTCTGAGCATGATTGGCAATAAAAAAAAGTATAAAAAGGGGGGTCAATAAAATTCTCATGACAAATAATTTTCTGTAATGCAATACTAAAACAATATTCAAATTTAGTTCATTATCATCACAATGGTAAATAATCCTTAAAACCAACTTAATTTTAAGGATGAATCAATTTAAAAATTTATTGTTGAAAACTGTATTAAAAAATCAAAGTGGTTTTAATTCAATCAAAAAGGAAATAAATGTATTTTTCTTTAAAAATTAATTATGAGTAACACAGAAATACAATCAAAAATAGATGAACTTAAATCTAAATTATCTGGTGATATGATGAGTGATATGGAGTTAAGAGATCAGATTCATAATCTTGAAATGACTTTAAATGGGGTAAAGCCAGAAGATTCTCACTTCGATTGTATAGGTTGCGGATCGTGACTCTATTTTCCAATACAAAAATTGGCAAATATATTCCCTAGCAATTCTTCAGTAGAAATTTCTCCGGTAATTGCTCCTAGATGATGTAGTGACTGTCTAATGTCCATGGCGAGAAACTCACTACTACTGTTACTTTTGATTCCTGCATTTACTTTTTTTAAATCTTTTAGACATAAGTTAATGGCTTCTAGATGTCGATGGTTTGTAAGGATTGTACCTTCATATTTATCCCCAATCTGTTGAAATCGTTTATATATTTCTGCTTTAACTATTTCTACATCAGAATTATTGTGAGCTGTGATTTTCATATCCCCAAATACATTATTTTTATCCACGAGATCTATTTTATTCGCTACAGTTAATATTTGGGTGTCCTCATTCTGAAATCTGACTAAGTCATCTTTTACCTCTTCTTGAGAAGTTTCAGAAGCATCGTATAAGTAGATTAAAATCGACGCTTTTTTGGCCATTTTTAAAGAACGATTCACTCCCATTTTTTCTACCGTGTCCATGGTCTCCCTAATACCAGCTGTGTCAATAAACCTAAATTCAACACCTTCAATTATAAATGATTCTTCAATTGTATCTCTTGTAGTTCCCGGTGTATTAGAAACAATAGCTCTATCTTCATTAATTATCTTGTTCAGTAAAGTAGACTTTCCAGCATTGGGTCTGCCAATAATGACAACCGGCACTCCATTTTTAATGGCATTTCCGTAAGAGAAAGATTGTTTTAGATCTTCTAATTTTCTTATTATTTCAGAAATTAATCTTTCAAGCTGAGATTTGTCAGCAAATTCAACATCTTCTTCTGCAAAATCCAATTCCAGTTCAATCAAAGAAGCAAGTTCAATCAATTTTGATCTTAGTTCGGTTAGCTCATTAGTAAATGAACCCTTCATTTGGTTTAATGCTATTTCATGAGCAGATTCAGATTTAGCATATATGAGATCTGCAATGGCTTCAGTTTGTGTCAGGTCCATTTTTCCATTTAAAAAAGCCCTTTGAGAAAATTCACCGGCCCTTGCTAAACGTACATCTTTTTCGTGTAGGATCTCCAGTATTTTATGTTGAATATAAGTTGAACCATGACATGCGATTTCCACTATATCTTCTCCTGTAAAAGATTTAGGTGATCTGTAAATAGAAACCATTACTTGATCAATTTCCACTCCGTTATAAATTAAAGTACCAAATTTTAAGGTATAACCCTTTGAATCTAGAATAGGTGAAGAAAAAATAGAATTAATAATCGGAATGGACTCACTTCCAGAAATTCGAATGATAGCAACACCTCCAGATCCTGAAGGAGTAGATATGGCACAGATGTTGTCATGGTTAATTTCTGAATGATACATAAAGCAAATATATGGCTCTTTTTTATCTCATTTTATGTATAAACTACTAATTTTAAAGCAGTGAAATATCTATTAATAATTTGGACCTTTTTTATCATTTCTTCTTTTTCTGGGCAGAATAATCAAAAATTCACCATCAAAGGTGCTAAATCAGTTGAAGACCAAGGATATGTATCCAAGCGAAAAGCAATTGATTGCAATAAAGAATTGGAATGGGAAGAAGGTAATTCTGTGGTATTTCATAAACGATCTAGAAAGCCATACACAGGAACTTGTGTATCATATTATGACAATAAACAACTTGAGCGAAGTATCAATTTTGTATTAGGAAGAGAAAATGGAGAATGTTTTACGTATTACAAGAATGGTCAAGTTAAAATAAAGTCAGTCTATGTAGAAGGAGTTGAAGATGGCACTTGGGGTTATTGGTATGAAAATGGTCAAGTAGCATGGGGAAACACCTATGAAATGGGGGTGAAAACAGGCGAATGGCTGTATTTTCAAGAAGACGGAAAGCCTTCAAAAACACTTAATTATGAGGATAATGTATTTGATGGGTTACAATCTTATTTTCATAAAAACGGAAACCCTCAAAAACAAATAAATTACAAAAAGGGGATATTAGACGGAGACTATATTACTTACTACGATGACAGTACAGTAAAAATGAAAAAGTTTTACAGAAATGGTATAGTAGATAATGATGAGTTTTTCTATCACGAAAACGGTCAACTTTCATTTGAAAAACATTGGAATAACGGAGAACAAATTGGAAGGTGGGAGTACTTTTATCCTAATGGTCAATTAAAAATTGCAGGTTCTTGGAAAGATGGACTTAAAGACGGAAAGTGGGAATATTACATGGAAAATGGGAATAAAGAGGTATTTGTTCTTTACAGCAAAGGGAGAGAATGGATGGTTCTTGACTTTGACCGATTTGGTGTTGCAAAAAACAATGATGATATTAAAAAGTTTGATGATATGCTTAAAAATAAATCAGATTTGGAAGCAAGTGAAACGAAAAGAGGTAAGCGTAGATTGAAAAGAAAGAAAAGGAAGGAACAAAAGCAAAAAGAAAAAGAAGCAAATAAAAAACAGGCAGAAGGTGACTCAGAAAATAATAAAGAAAACAAGAAAAATGAATAAGTTGCCTGTTATGGAACAGTTTTTAACCCTTCAAGGGGAAGGTTACCATACTGGAAAATCAGCAGTATTTGTTAGACTTGGGGGATGTGATGTAGGTTGTATTTGGTGTGATGTCAAAGAAAGTTGGGATGTTTCAAAACACCCATTGAAATCATTGAACGAAATTATAGATGAAGCGAATAAATACCCCACTGATTTTGTGGTTATTACAGGAGGTGAACCTTCGATGCATGATTTGACATTATTAATTCGAGAACTAAAATCACAAAATAAATATATCGCTATTGAAACCGCAGGAACAAATTCTTTACCTAAAGGTATTGATTGGATATGTTTTAGTCCAAAAAAATTTAAAAAGCCAGTTGACGAAATATATACATACGCAAATGAATTGAAAGTAGTAATTTATCATCCAAGTGATTTAATGTGGGCTAAAGAACATGCCAAAAAAATCAATAAAAATGCTCAGCTCTATATTCAACCTGAATGGTCCAGATCAGACGAACATATGCAAATTATTTTAGAATTTTTAAATGAAAATCCAAATTGGAAATTATCATTACAAACACATAAATTTTTAAATATTCCCTGATGAAATTGAGATCCACTTTTATTGTTATTGTATTATTTGCGTGCCTCTCCTCTTGTACTATAGCGCAAATGGGACTTTATAGTTCATCTAATAAAAAAGCAATAAAATATTATGAGAAAGCATTAACAGCCTTTAACACCTTAAATCCAACAACTGGAAAAAGCAATTTAAAAGAAGCTGAAATTTTTCTTAAAAAAGCAATAGCAAAAGATTCTTCATTCCACGAGGCATATAGTCTTTACTCCAATGTTTCTTTAGAAAAAGGTGATATTAAAAGTGGGATTTACTTTCGTAATAAAATGATTGAAAAAAATCCTAACGTACCAATTATAGAATATTATTTTTTAGCAGGAATGCAGATGGCAGTTGGTAATTATAAAGAATGCCTTAAAAATGCTAAAAAGTACAGGGATTCTCCTTTTGCTAACAAAGTTTATCTTGTTAATATTAAAAGAATGGTAGAAAATTGTGTATTTGCTCTAAATGCAATCGCAAATCAGGGAACTTTCAGCCCTGTTAATTTAGGTGAAGGTGTAAATACAACTAATCCAGAATATTTTCCATCTGTAACGGCAGATGATTCTACTTTATTATTCACAAGAATGATAGAAGATAGCCGAGCTCCTATGGGTACAAGACAGGAGGATATATTTGTTTCCAAAAAATGGAAGGGTGATTGGTCAAATGGTATTTCGATTAGTGAAAACATTAATTCTGCTTACAATGAAGGTGCTCCAACATTTAGTAGCGATGGTCAATATATCATTTTTGTTGGATGTGAAACAGGCGCCAAAGGAGATTATGAGTACGGATCTGGTAGAAAAGGTTATGGGAGCTGTGACTTGTTTTATAGTCAAAAAATAGGAAAAAAATGGTCTTCCCCAGTCAATTTAGGTTCGCCCATTAATACTAAACATTGGGAAACACAACCTTCTTTTTCATCGGATGGTAAAACGCTATATTTTATTAGAGGCCTTACTAAAGATCGTCAAAGAAGAAGTCCTGATGATCAAGACATTTTCTACTCCGAAATAACGGCAGATGGTTGGACAAAACCTATCCGTCTTCCTAATAATATCAATACTCCTTTTAGAGAGGAATCTGTTCAAATTCATCCAGATGGTAAAACCTTGTATTTTTCTAGTAACGGTCATCCTGGAATGGGAGGGCTAGATATTTACATGACAAGAAAAAAAGAAAATGGAACTTGGAGCGATCCAGTTAATTTAGGTTATCCGTTAAATACATATGTCGATGAAAATTCATTATTGGTTTCTTCAGACGGAAAATTAGGATACTTTGCGTCCAATAGAGAAGGTGGTTTTGGTAGTTTAGATATTTATTCTTTTGAACTTGATTCATCTGTTATGCCGTTACCAATAACGTATTTGAAAGGGTTGATCTATGATAGTGAAACGGGTAGTCCAATTCCAGCACATTTTCAATTAACAGCTTTAATTAACAATAGCATTATTTCAGAAGTAGATGCAAATCAGGGAGACGGTAGTTTTTTGATTACATTACCTGCTGAAAATGACTTGGCTTTTCACGCAGAGTATGAAGGGTACATGCTAGTTTCAAAAAACTTCTCTGTTGATCAGCTCGAATTTACAGATGAAGGTTATTTGTTAAACATCCCCATGAGTAAAATTAAACCAGGCACATTTGTTCTTGAAAACATTTTCTTTGAGGTTAACAGATATGAACTGCAGTCTACTTCTATTGTAGAGTTAGAGAAGGTATTTAAGATGTTGCAATTAAACAAAGAAATTCAAATTGAAATAAGTGGTCATACCGATAGTGATGGTAATGATGATGACAATATGGAATTATCGGAAAATAGAGCCAAATCAGTAGTGGATTGGTTAGTAAATAAAGGGATATCTTCTTCTCGATTATCTTACAGAGGTTTTGGAGAAACGAAACCACTTGTTGAAAATTCTTCAACAGAAAATAAGGCGAAAAATAGGAGGACAGAGTTGACGATCAAATAATTGTTTATTTTTGAGCCTCTCTATGAATAACTCTGTTAAATCTATTGTTAAAAAAGTATTTCCTGTAACTCTAAACCAGCGTTATGATAAACAGACCAAGAGAATCATGCAAATCGTTTTGGAAGATGATTCTACATTTATTGATGTAGGTTCACATAAGGGAGAGGTGCTAGAATTGGCACTTAAAATTTCAAAAAAAGGGAAACATTTTGCGTTTGAACCTATTCCTCATTTATTCCATAAATTAAATGATAAATTCGGTGCAAAATGTGAAGTGCTGAACTACGGTTTAAGCGATCAAAAGAAAAAATCTTCTTTCCAACATGTAACTACCAATCCAGCTTATAGCGGAATTAAAAAAAGAACCTACCCTAAGGAAGAACAGATAGAGACTATACAAATTCAATTAGATACTTTAGATAATCAGTTAAGAAAACACGATAGGGTAGATATGATTAAAATTGATGTGGAGGGTGCTGAACTTGAAGTGTTGAAAGGAGCCAAGAAAATCATAGAAAAATTTCATCCCATTATTGTTTTTGAACATGGGTTAGGTGCTTCAGAACATTATAATACATCACCAGAAGATATTCTTTCCTTTTTTGATGATCACCATTATCAGCTCTTTACCTTAAAGGGGTTTATTTCGGACGAACCAGCACTTCTAAGAAAGGAGTTTATTGATTTCTATTTAACTAATAAAGAGTATTATTTTTTAGCTAAGCTCAGAGTTTCATAAAGCAAACGCTATATTTTTGACCACTCATTTTAGAGGACAGAAAATAGACACCTTTTTTCAACTTGCTTACATCAATTTGGCTAACATTTCCATCCATTTTCTCAATAAGATATCCACTTTCATTATAAATGTATAGCTGCTTGCTTTTTTCATTAGAAGAAATGTGCAAGATTTCAACAACTGGATTAGGATATAATTGAAAGTGTGGCTGTTTTTGATCGGCTACATGTAGCAATTCATTATTTGAAAATGATGTGCTCCAGTTAAAACCATTTGTTTTAGAAAGAAAAACATCATAATAACCTAAATTAGTTTCTTCTGTTTTTCCTGTTATTACTAAGTCATTAGAGCCTATAAGTGTATCCGCATCATGGGCATAATCATTTCCATTACCCTTTACTCTGGAGTCTTGTTGCGTTTGATTTAGTAATGAAGCATAAAAAATCATGTTTTCATTTACCCCATCATTATAATTACCTACTAAATTATATTCGTTACTATTCGGTTTTTTAGTTACATCAATGATAGAAGACTTGTCGTAAGTAGAGTGATAGGGATAATTCACAGTGAAGTCATGGCTATTGTTATTAATGATGCTTCCAGCTATGTAATTATTTTGGATAAATTGGTTGTTTTGATCAAATACACGAATTCCGCCAGAATAAATTATTTTTTGATTTACTATAGTAAGGCTTTGACCAAAAGAGTTTGTATCGCTCAGATAGTAGTTCCATACAGTGTCTCCATTATGATCTAATTTAGAAATCCAAAGTCTATTATTTTGGTAAATACTCTCATTTGTTCCTATACAATACAAATCCCCATTTACATCTTCATTAACATCTGAAAAAACATCATTTAGATTTCCACCAAATTGCTGCATCCATATCAAATCTCCGTTATCATTTATCTTTAACACTATCGCATCATTATTACCCATGCTATTACTGTATGAGTCACCTGCAATGAAGTAGTGGTTTATGTCGAATTTTGATGCCTTAATTTGACTTGAGAAATCCCAATCTGAACCTCCAAATCGTTTGGTCCAAATGTGATTTCCATGTTTATCCATTTTTACAACAAAAATATCGTAATCTAAATTCAAACTATTCGAATAACCACAAGCTATAAATGAAGAATCATTTGTTTCTACTATACTTTTCCCATAATCAATATTAGGTCCGCCAAAAGTGCTATGCCATTCAACAACTCCATTTTCATCTGTCTTTATTACATATAGATCAGTAAGTCCGTTTCCAAAACTTTCTGTAGCGCCCACCATACAAAAACCACCATCTTTTGTGGAGATTACGTTTTCTCCTACATCGTTACCAGTGCCACCATATGATTTGAAAAAGGCATTTTGAGCCAAATTGATTTGAGGTAGTATTATTAGAGCCAAAAATAACTTTCTCATAGTTTAGTATTAAAATTTAATCCTACCCCAAACGATTTACTCCATGAAGGCAAAAAACTCGTTACATTCATGCAGTTAATTCCAAAGCTGTGGTTCTTATAATTATATAAGAGTCTTGCTCCCCATTGAAATCGTGTAAATCCTCCATATGCAATATTGGATGAAAGACTAAGTTTAGATTTAATTTG
Organism: Bacteroidota bacterium; assembly: GCA_036159515.1. Classification (GTDB taxonomy): domain Bacteria; phylum Bacteroidota; class Bacteroidia; order Flavobacteriales_D; family Parvicellaceae. Next base: position 22,332 of record JAYYEV010000045.1, read on the forward strand.
TTTTGAGACCATGAAATTTATTCTTGGAATGAATTGACTATCATGTCTATAGAAGAACGATAATGAATAGGTGTATGTATCTAAAGTATAATTTGCAATCCCCCAAACGGTGTATGGTGTTAGTTTAATTGGATTATTTTGAATATTATCTGTCGCAGATGTGTTTGAAATATGTGCTATTGTTTCGTTTAGATTAAGGATTTGATCAAAACTAAATCCTTCAAATATAAAATTGGTGTCAATTTGTTTAAACAGTGCTTCATTTGAATAATGTAAAACACCCAAATTTTGGACTCCCATCTCCACGTTTAGTTTTGGATTTAGTTGTTTTTTTATTCTTCCCTCTATGCTAAAAACCTGACCATTTTTGTCAAATAAATTTTTATTATTAGAAATGGAAGAAAATGATGGTGAAAGGTGAACGTTCCAGGAATAATTATTATTAAATTCAATAAAGTCTGAAGAATTAAATGAAAGTGTATTTTCTGATAATACGTTGCCTATTGAGAGTCCTACAGAGAAGTTGTTTTTAATTACACCAAACTGTAATAATTGAAAATTTCTATTATGAAAGGCGGTCTTGCTTAGATTTACAAAATCCAAATCGTTGTTTCCATTGAATAAAAACTGAAATAAACTTGGATGGTATTTACCGCCAAAGGTGAAAAGTTGCCTTAGGCCTACGTAATAGTATTCAACCTTTTTAAAGCTTGGAATTTTAATACAAATATCCGCTTGTGCTTCTCCTCCCATTCTAAACAGTCCATTTTCATTATTGAATTCCCCTTTTAATCTTTCATTGATGTAACCTCCATTTATAAGAGTAGAGTATAACTTAATGGGAAAATGTGTAGATCCAATATGAAAATAATTAGTAGAATACAATTCGAAATTTCCATTTACAGTGGTATCCGCTTGAGCATGGTGGTTTTTAAAACTCAATAATAAAGAAAGATATATAAGATAGTGAATTCTCATTCTAGATTGATATCCGCAATAAATGTGATTCCTAATTTATAGTTAAGCCAATCGGATAATAAAACGGGGAAAAAGGTGGTGGTGTCCGGAGAGTGAATAGTGGTGTTTAGTACTATTTTTCTTTCATTTAATAAAGTAGAGCAGTTAGTGCTATCTAAAGTTGCAGATAGTTGGTTGTATGAGGGTGAATCTAGTAGGTTATTTGAGTCTAAATTAGAATGAAATAAACATGGCTGAGTCATATTAATCTGATTTCCGTTCAGAACTCTTAAATCAAAGCATATGTTCAACGGTAGACCATTTTCAATTTCAAGATCTAAATTAGCTTCGTTTATGCGTAACAAATCTGGAAATTCAACAGAAAGAGTATCGGAATAAACCAATGAATCTACATTGAATAACATGGGTAGCGTTATTGCAGCATCTAATGATAGCGGTTTATTGGGGTAATAAAAATCATTAAAACCAGCATGATTACCTTGAGGGTTAGTTTCAAGTTGGTATGTGGTAAGTATCTCGGTAGGAAATAAATTGATTATTTCATTAAGATTAGAGTTCTGTTCTGTTATATTAATAGATTGGTTACTGTAATTAAAGTCCCAACTAAGATCTTGTGCTCGTGAAATGTTGATGGATTGCCCAATACTGTTATGAGAAAGCAGTTCAGAGACTTGATTTCTTTGAAATTCAATTTCATTTAAGACTAACTGAGCATCCATACCAACTCCATTTTTGATCATAATTTCTAACTCAGGTTGATACAGTTGAATTCTATTAGCAGATAGTTTATTTAATGCATTGAAATTTGTATTGACAACATTACTTATGGTTGTATTTCCAAAATATCCTCTCATGTAAGCCACGTCAAGATTTGCTAACTCAATATTTAAATTCACATTAGAAAATAAATTGGGAGGTATGGTGTCATTTCCAGACATAATTTGAAACGTTGTCGATATGTTATTATATGTAGAACCATTATTCGATAGATCAATCCTTAGATTTTCAATTTCAATTTGATCATTAAAAGAGTTACTGTTTCCATTGTTATTTCGTATCTCCACCGTATCATAAAATAAATCTCCATTTTCCTTTAAAGCATTTTGAAGATGTATAATAAGGAAGAAATTACCTTCAATATTACTGGTCGCGGTATAATTGAAACTCAGACTATTAAATACGATTTCATGTAGCTGTACGTCCTGAAAATCAAATTGATGATTTGAAGGTAGTATTACAGGAGCAATTTGATTGGGGGGGATGCTAAAAACTAAAGGAAAGTTTAAAGATTCACTAAAGCTAAAATCCAAATTAGGTATAAAATCATTTTGATTTAGTTCAAACAAATTCATTGTGTCTTTGATGTAATAGTAATCTAAATTAGGACTAGTATGTACCTTATTTATATTAATGAAATCTTTTACAAAGAGACTGTCTTTTGATATAGGAATAGACATGTGAGTTGACCACGAAATGGTATTATCTCGTTTATCACATCCACAGAAAATAAATAGGATTAGTATGAAAAGAAAATTTCTCACCTATTAAAATTAATCATATTTACCCTTCCAAATTTGATTAATAGCATCTTTATATACTTTCTCTTTTGGATTCTCTTGGGGTATGTAAAAGGATTCGCCACTTATAGTTTCAGGTAAAAACTCTTGCAAGTGTAATTTGCTTTTATGGTCGTGACTATATTGATAGTTTTCTCCATATCCTAATTCTTTCATAAATGAATTGGGAGCATTACGTAAATGTAAGGGTATACTCAAATCACCTAATTCTTTTACTTTTTCTAGGGCCTTATTTATCGCAGTATATGCACTATTACTCTTAGGTGATAGAGCTAAATAAATGGTGCATTGAGCTAATATAATTCTTCCTTCTGGCCACCCTATTTTTTGAACTGCGTCAAAGCAATTATTTGCCATTATTAGGGCTGTGGGATTGGCTAAACCAATATCTTCAGAAGCTGAAATAATTAATCTTCTAGCTATAAATTTTGGATCTTCGTTGCCTTCTACCATCCTTGCAAGCCAATACATAGCGGCATTTGGATCACTTCCTCTGATTGATTTAATAAAAGCAGAAATCACATCATAATGCATTTCCCCATTTTTATCATAATTGGCTAAATTTTGCTGAATAATATTCTGAACAAAAGCATCGTCAATAACATTATTTTTTTCATCTAACTGAAGAACACAAAGTTCAAAAGCATTTAGCAGTTTTCTCGCATCTCCACCAGAAATTCTGATTAGCGCATCGGTTTCTTTTACAATTGGTTTTTTTTCTTTAACATATTTATCTAGAAGTGCTTTATCTATGAATTTTATTAAATCGTTTTTTTTATGATGTTCAAGTACAAAAATTTGACATCTTGATCTGAGCGCAGCAATTACTTCAAAAGAGGGGTTTTCCGTAGTCGCTCCAATTAATGTGATTAGACCCTTTTCTACTGCTGCTAAAAGAGCATCTTGTTGTGTTTTGCTAAATCGATGAATTTCATCTATGAAAACAATGGCATTATTTTGCCCAAATAACCCTTGTTTTTTAATTTGATCAATAATTAATCTAAGATCTTTTACTCCTGAGTTAATCGCAGATAATGTGTAAAAAGAGCGATCTAATTCCTTTGTGATGATTTCAGCTAATGTAGTTTTGCCAACACCAGGAGGTCCCCAAAAAATCATAGATGGAATGTGCTTATTTTTGAGAGCTTGTCTTATGGGTCCTTTTTCACCAACAATATGATCTTGACCAATGAATTCTTCAATTTTAATAGGTCTTATTCGTTCAGCTAATGGTGTGGTTATAGAAGTCAAGGTTTTTGATTTAAATATAACTCAATTTTAAATGTTTAAAACTATAAGGTAAGCGATTAAATTTATCTATAATTACCCATTATTTTGATTTAAAATAAATTTATGCATTATCATTTTATTGCCATTGGTGGAAGTGCAATGCACAACTTAGCTATAGCACTCCATCTTAAAGGAGATAGCGTATCCGGATCAGACGATGAAATATTTGAGCCATCAAAAAGCCGATTAGCTAAGCATAATTTATTGCCAAGTAAAATAGGTTGGGATACCAACCGAATTCACTCAAATATTGATGCCGTTATACTGGGAATGCATGCCAGAAAAGATAATCCTGAACTTAAAGAAGCACAAAAGCTAGGCTTATCTATTTATTCTTATCCTGAATTTATTTATGAGCAAACAAAAGATCAATTAAGGATTGTGATTGGAGGAAGTCATGGCAAAACATCGATTACAAGTATGATTCTACATGTGTTATCAAAAAACAACATCGATCATAATTACATGGTTGGTGCTCAACTCGAAGGTTTTGATTGCATGGTAAAGCTTTCTAAAGAGGCTAAAATTTCAGTTTTGGAAGGAGATGAGTATCTGTCTTCCCCTATTGATAGAAGACCAAAGTTTCATTTATATTACCCCGATATTGCTGTTGTGAGTGGTATAGCTTGGGATCATATTAATGTGTTTCCAACATTTGAAAATTACGTTCAACAGTTTCGCATCTTCGTAGATAAAGTAAGTCAGAGTGGTAAAGTGATTTATTTTGAAGATGATGCGGTTCTTAAAGAGGTGGTTTTGAGTTCTACATCCAAGGCAACCAAGATCCCGTATCGTACATTTCCCAATCAAATTAAGAACGGAATAACGTATATCCGGACCAATGAAAAAAGTATACCACTTGAAATTTTTGGTGAACATAATCTTCAGAATTTAAATGCTGCCTATCATGTTTGCATACAGGTGGGAGTGAAATCTGTTGATTTTTTCAAGGCAATACGTTCTTTTAAGGGGGCATCAAAAAGGTTAGAATTAGTGAAAAAAAATCACATAACCGCTATCTATAAAGATTTCGCACATTCACCTTCTAAATTAAAAGCTACTACTTCAGCGCTTAAAAAGCAATATCCAAATAGAAAGTTGATTGCTTGTATGGAGTTACATACCTTTAGTAGTTTAAATAAATCTTTCTTGGATCAATATAATGGAACGATGCAGGGTGCAGATGTAGCTTATGTTTATTTTAACAAGCAAACACTGAAGCACAAAAAATTAGAAGATCTTTCTGCTGAAGATGTTAAAAATGCTTTTGGTGGTGAAAATGTAACCGTTCTAAATTCCTCAGAAGAAATGGTGGACCATCTACTAGAAATGAAATGGGAACAACAAAATTTGCTACTGATGAGTAGTGGAAATTTCGATGGTATTCAATTTGAGTCTCTTGCAGAAAAAATCATCATCTGATTTTTTTAAGGTAATAAAAATGTAGTGAGCTTATTATCAGTGAAAACACCATCCCACTGAGGGTAAAAATCATTAAGTATAATGGTATTATTTTACCAGGCTTATACATTTCTTCAATATTTTCTTGTTGCATGTCAACCAGATCTTGAGCAGACTTTCCGCGATAGTATTCTGGATCATTTTTAATTTTTTCTTCAGCTAGCAGTATCAACTCACCTTCATTGGTTAAACTCATTAATGCTTCTTTTTTTTCAATCAAGTATGTGGGATTTAACCACTTAAAGTAAGAATAATAATAGGTGCTGATTCCAAAAGAAAAAACCAAACTAATCACAATACCTTTTTTAAAATTAGTTAATCTTGAAATTTCTTTTCCTCTAACAACAATAAATACGATGAAAATTATAAGTATTAATATGTGAAAGGGAATGGACACTTGCTGGTATAGATGTTTTATCCCATTAGGCATGTAATGAGAAATAACATCAATAAACAATGAGCAAATTAAAGCAACCCCACCCGACTTCACTAAATTAAGCATGTTGGAGATTAGCCATTCATGGAGACTAAAAATTCCTCATTCGATTTCGTAACTCTCAGTCTATCTTTCATAAATTCCATGGCTTCTATAGGATTCATGTCTGCTAAGTGTTTACGAAGGATCCAAACTCGTTGTAAGGTTTCTTTATCCATTAATAAGTCTTCACGTCTGGTTCCAGAAGTTAGGATGTCAATAGCTGGGAATATTCTTCTATTTGATATTTTTCTATCCAATTGTAGTTCCATGTTACCAGTACCTTTGAATTCTTCAAAAATAACTTCATCCATTTTAGAACCTGTTTCTGTTAATGCTGTAGCTAAAATAGTTAATGAGCCCCCATTTTCAATTTTTCTAGCTGCTCCAAAAAATCGTTTAGGTTTATGAAGCGCATTTGCATCAACTCCACCAGTAAGTACTTTGCCAGACGCAGGCATTACCGTATTGTAAGCTCTTGCTAATCTTGTGATAGAATCTAATAGGATACAAACATCGTGTCCACATTCTACTAATCTTTTTGCTTTTTGTAAGACGATATTGGCCACTTTAACATGTCTGTCTGCAGGTTCGTCAAAGGTAGATGCAATCACTTCTGCTTTTACGCTTCTTTGCATATCGGTAACTTCTTCTGGCCTTTCATCAATTAGCAACACCATAAGGTAAGTTTCTGGATGATTTTCTGCAATCGCATTTGCCACGTCTTTTAACAGCATTGTTTTTCCTGTTTTAGGCTGTGCTACAATCATGCCTCTTTGTCCTTTTCCAATGGGAGAAAACAGGTCCATTACTCGAGTAGATGTGCTTTCTTTTGAATGTCCTGTAAGATTGAATTTTTCAGATGGGAAAAGTGGAGTCAGGTGTTCAAAAGGAACACGGTCTCTAATGAATTCAGGATCTCTACCGTTTATTTTCTCAACTTGAACTAAAGGAAAATATCGTTCACCAAATTTTGGAGGTCTAACAATTCCTTTAATAGTGTCTCCCGTTTTGAGTCCAAAGTATTTTACTTGGGATTGAGATACATAAACATCATCAGGGGAGGATAGGTAATGATAATCAGCTGATCTTAAAAAGCCATACCCATCTTGCATTAGTTCTAGAACGCCCTCACTTATTATGATACCCTCAAAGTCGTATGTGTATTCTTCTCGTTTTTGATGATTTTCACTATTTTCTTTAGATGAGTTATCCCTTCTGTTGTCATTTCTTCTTCTTTGTTGACCTTCTTTGTCTCCTTCAGTTGTTCTTTTTTGTCTGTGGTTATTTTGAGGAGATTTTTCACCTCTTTTTTCATTGGATGAACTAGTATTTTCTCTGTTAGATCTAGATCTATCATTATTTCGAATGGGTCTTTCTTCTGATGATTTAGGTTTTGCTTCTTCCTTTTTTGGATTCATAGCTTGCTCATCAAGAATTTTGTAGACTAGTTCTTGTTTCTTTAGTTTATCTACTTTTTGGATGTTGAGTTTTTCAGCAATTTCTCTTAATTCAGCAACCTTCTTGTTGTTTAATTTTTCAATATCGTACATTAAATAATTGGGATTAGTTTTTTATGAAAGAATCTATACTTTGTATGAAATGTAAAGAATTGTCGAATGACATTTCAAATATAATAAAGTAATTCAGTTATAAAAATTATTTTTTCAATTGACACCTTTTTTGGCCAATTGAAATTTCTATTTTTGAGGGAAATCATTTTTAATTAAACATGTTACAGAGAATTCAAACTATATATATCATCATATTTGCCATACTCCTTTTTGTTTCTCCTTTTTTTGAATTTGTTCAATTTGATGTAAAACATACTGTAATCCAAAATGAATTAAATGTGAATGTAGACTCTAATAAAAATAATGAGTTTAATAATGATGATAAGATGTACGTAGAATTGAAACAGATGTCGTTTCTTCCAACAGGGTTAAAAGGGGATAAAAGTATTTTACCCTCCGGTTATACATTTCCTAAATATTCCATATTGGGATACCTTATTGCTGTATCTTTTTCAATTCTCATGCTAGTTAATTTTAAAAATAGGAGTAGGCAATTGCGATTTGGTAAATTACTTTATTTACTAGTCTTTTTTACAATATCTTACATGATTGTAGAATCCTACAACATGAAATTACTGTTAGATGATCAAGAAAATGTGGAAGTACTTAACCAAGTTTATCATGTAGGTTTTTATTTGTTAATCTCATCTATTCCTTTACTGTTTTTAGCCAATCGTGGTGTTAAAAAGGATGACGATCTTGTTAAATCATTGGATAGGTTAAGGTGATTTAGCGAGCTCCTAATTCAACTACCTCAAGGTTCTGTATTCTTTGCTTAGTTAGTTCAAACCTAACTAATGTTCTTACTCTGTGAAATCCTTTTTTTCCTGCAGCACCAGGGTTGATGAATAACAATTGATTTTTGTCATCGTTCATTATTTTACAGATGTGTGAGTGACCACAAATAAATACATTCGGATTGTGCTCTTTTATCTTAACTCTGCTAATCTTATTATAAGAGAACGGCCTCCCGCCAATATGAGTCATTAGAATTTTATTTTCGCCATATGTTATAACAACATCTTCTTTGAATTCAGCTCTAATAATATGATTGTCTATGTTACCAAACACTGCTCTTACATGAGCAATTTCACTCAGTTTATCTATTACATCAATTTCACCAATATCCCCTGCATGCCATATCTCATCACAATGCTTAAAGTATTTAAAGAATTTGTCATCCCAAAAACCATGTGTATCTGAAAGTAGTCCTATTTTAAGCATATATCGTTCTACAATTATTTTTTGGATTAAAAATCAAGTACTTTTAATGTATGTTGCTAAGAAAAATTTTCTTTTTATTATTTAGTGTTCAGTTCTCATTTAGCAGCTGTGTTAATGCAAATGAATATAATGCAAATCTTACAATTATGAATAAAGAAACACATTTAGATACCATTGTTTTTGGTGCTGGTTGCTTTTGGTGTGTTGAAGCCGTTTTTCAACAGATAAATGGAGTTCTTCAAGTTACACCTGGCTACAGTGGGGGTTTTTCGAAAAACCCAACTTACAAAGAGGTGTGTAATGGCACAACAGGGCATGCGGAAGTAGCTAAAATAGTCTTTGATCCATCGCTAATTTCTTTGCCAAAGTTAGTTGAGGTTTTTTTTATGACTCACGATCCAACCACATTAAATCGCCAAGGAAATGATGTGGGAACCCAATACAGATCTTGTATATTTTGTTTGAATCAAGAACAATTCAAGGTGGTTAGCTCCATTAAAAATAAATTGAATAATTCACGAGTATGGCCAGATCCCATAGTCACAGAAGTTGCCTTATTAGAACAATTTTTTGAGGCTGAAAATTATCATCACAATTATTATAATAACAATAAAAACCAAGGATATTGTCAATATGTAATTCAGCCAAAACTAGAAAAGTTTAAAAAGGTGTTTTCCGATGAATTGAAATTGAAATAAGTTTATATTTGACCTATTAATGTCATTTTGATGGGTAAGATAAAACTAATAGAAAACACCTCAGAAATTGGTGCAGGAACAAGAGGTTCTTCATTAGGTTTAGATGCCTTAAGGGTTGCTGATTTTAATTTGGGTACAGGTTTTTTTAAAAAAAACAAAGATTCTATTGTACTCAATAATCAAAATGATTGTTTACAGAAACCATCACCTTTTTTGAAAGCTAAATATATTGATCAGATTATTCATCTCTGTGAAAATATATCTAATCAAGTAAATAGTGCATTTCAAAAAAACAGTTTTCCTTTTCTCATTTCTGGAGACCATTCTAGTGCAATTGGAACCATTTCAGGTGTTAAAGCAGCTAATCCGTCCGCTAGAGTAGGGGTAATTTGGATTGATGCTCACGCTGATCTTCACACTCCATTTACTACACTCACGGGTGATGTTAATAGTATGTCATTGATGGCTGCATTAAATTTTGATAATCAGGAAAGAAGAATTCATGAACTTGATCATGCTACCCAACAACAATGGGATAAAATTAAAAAAATAGGTAATATTTATCCTAAAATTACAACCGATGATATAGTGTTGATTGGGTTAAGGTCATCAGATAATCCAGAAGACTATTTTATTATAGAAAATAATATAAAAAGAATTGGCGTAGAAGAGGTGAGAAGAAGAGGATTTGAAAAGATCACAGCTGAAGTGCTTGAGTACTTAGAAGCTTGTGATTTGATATATGTCTCGTTTGATGTAGATAGCTTAGATTGTGATTTAATTTCCTACGGAACAGGAACACCAGTCCCTAATGGCCTAACTGAGCAAGAAGCGGGTGGATTAATTAATGGGTTTTTAATATCTAAAAAAACTGCTTGCTTTGAAATTGTTGAAATAAATCCATGCCTAGATAATAAACAAAACAAAATGGCAGAAACTGCCCTCAGAATATTAGATAAAGCTTGCTCAATCATTGAAAAAAGAGGATAATGAATACTATAGAAGTTATCTATGAAAATATAAAAAAGGAAGTGGTTCGTATTTATGAAGAACCTGCCCTGTCAGAGCGTCTAATTATTCAAGAAACAAAAAAAGAACACGAAGGCGATATTACGTTAATTACATTTCCATTACTAAAAGTCAGTAAGAAAAATCCTACTCAAACCGCTCAAGAGATTGGAGAAGTTTTGATGAATAAACTTACTTGTTTTGATTCTTTTAATGTGGTGAGTGGATTCCTAAATTTAGTCCTAAAACCTAAAGTCTGGATCAACCAGCTAAGTTATTTGGTTGGATTAGAATCTATTGGAATTTCAAATGAAAGTTCTGGAGAACTATTTATGGTTGAATATTCTTCACCTAATACCAATAAACCTCTTCATTTAGGCCATTTAAGAAATATTTTTCTTGGTGATGCGGTAGTGTCTTTACTAAAATCAGTTGGCCACAAAGTAGTAAAAACCCAAATTATAAATGACAGAGGAATCCATATTTGTAAGTCAATGGTGGCCTGGATGCAGTTAGGTAGCGGTGAAACCCCTGAAATTTCTGGCCTTAAGGGAGATCATCTGGTGGGTAAATATTATGTCTTATTTGATAAAACGTACAAAGAGCAAGTGGCTTCTCTTATTGCCTCTGGGATGGATAAGGAGAAAGCTAAAAATAATGCACAAATATTAAAGGATGCACAAGAAATGCTAATTAAGTGGGAACAAAATGATCCAGAAGTAATTGCATTGTGGGAAAAAATGAACGGTTGGGTTTATGATGGTTTTGAAAAGACTTACCAATCATTAAACATCAGTTTTGATCATCTATATTATGAATCAAACACATATAAGATTGGTAAAGATGTAGTTGAAAAAGGGCTCGTAGAAAAGAAATTTTATAAAAAAGAAGATCAATCCATTTGGTGTGACCTTTCTTCATTTAAACTAGACGACAAATTATTGCTTAGATCTGATGGTACTTCTGTGTACATGACACAAGATATTGGAACGGCTATTCAAAGATTTAGAGACTATCCCTCCCTTTCAGGAGTTGTTTATACCGTTGGTAATGAGCAAAATCATCATTTTAATGTGCTTTTTAAAATACTTCAAAAATTAGATTTTGAGTGGGCTCAACAATGCCATCATCTTTCTTATGGAATGGTGGAGTTGCCGGAAGGTAAAATGAAATCTAGAGAAGGTACCGTTGTCGATGCTGATGATTTACTTTCCTCTGTAATTAACGAAGCTAAAAAACTAACTCTGGAAAGAGGTCATCTTGAAGGAATGAATGGCAATGAAATAGATGATTTGTGTCAAAAGATTGGTCTGGGTGGGCTTAAATATTTTTTATTAAAAGTAGATCCCAAAAAGAAAATGTCATTTAACCCCTTAGAATCTATTGATTTAAATGGTCATACGGGTCCATTTATTCAATACGGATATGCTCGAATTTGTAGTTTACTTGATAAAGTTGATAACTCCAATGATTTTAATCCTGATAATGTACAAATTAGCAATAAAGAGTTAGATGTAATTAAAATAATTAATCATTTTGAGGAAACCATCCAGCTAGCTGCTAAGGATTTGTCACCTGCAGTTTTAGCCAACTATCTTTTTTCATTAGTAAAAACCTACAACTCTTTTTATCAAGATTTTCCTATATTAAAGGAATCGAACGTTGATAATAAATCCCTTCGATTATGTCTCTCATTACTTACAGCAAGAGTGCTAAAAAACGGGATGGATATTTTAGGTATTGAATTACCGTCTAGAATGTAAAAGATTTAGGACCTATAATTTATTCTCTAGTTATTATACGTTTTTTGGAACCGGATACAAATTACATCAAGGCTTAGATTTGTTATAAATCATTCTACAATTATGTTTCTTGAAAGAAAATAGGGTTCTCCTAAAGGAACATGGGCATATGTTAATGGAAAAGCCTAATTAAAATCAAATAATTGATGCGACTATTAGATATTTAGAGTAAGCTGCAGTCTACTTTTTAGAAAAGTTCTTTTTTTCCTTGATTCTAGCTGCTTTACCTGTTCTTTCTCTAAGATAAAATAGCCTAGCTCTCCTAACTGCACCCTCTTTGTTTACAACTATCTTCTCTATGAATGGAGATGATAATGGGAAAATTCTTTCTACTCCAGTACCACCTGACATTTTTCTGATCGTGAAAGTTTCTGTTGTTCCTGAACCTTTTCTTTGAATCACTGTACCTTGGAAAGATTGTAATCTTTCTTTATTACCTTCTCTGATTTTGTAAGTAACTGTAATGGTGTCTCCAGAACTGAATGTTGGCCATTCTTTAATCTCTGAAATTTCATTTGATATTTGCTTTACTTTATCCATGATCCAATTTTTAGGCCTGCAATATTACAAAGTTTTTTTGTAATTTTCATTACCGAATCATATTATTTTAACAGATTAGGCCTTCTTTTTTGGGTGATTTCTACAGACTTCTCAAATCGCCATTTTTCTATTTCCTTCAAATTCCCTGATGTAAGTACCTTGGGTACGTCCCATCCGTTAAATGAGGAAGGTCTTGTATATACAGGTGGAGCAAGCAAGTCGTCCTGAAAAGAATCACTTAGTGCAGAAGTCTCATCGTTAAGCACTCCAGGTATCAATCTTATGATAGTATCACAAAACACAGCTGCAGGAATTTCACCACCAGAAAGGACATAGTCGCCAATGGATATTTCTTTAGTCACCAAATGTTCTCTTACACGCTGATCAATTCCTTTGTAGTGTCCACAAATAATAATGAGGTTATTTTGAAGTGAATGCTGATTCGCCATTTTTTGGTTTAGCAGATCACCATCTGGACACATGAAAATAACTTCATCATAATCTCTATTTTTTTTCAACTTTTCAATACAATTGAACAGAGGTTCAATAGACAGCACCATTCCAGCTCCCCCTCCAAATGCGTAATCGTCAATACTTTTTTGTTTATTTTGACTGTAATCTCTAAGGTCGTGAACATGAATTTCTACTAAACTTTTTTGTTGAGCACGTTGAAGTATAGAATGTTCAAAATAGCTATCTAATAGCGAAGGTATAGCACTAATAATGTCAATCCTCATGATAATTTAATTTGTAATCCATCATAAGCTAAACGAATATTTTCTGGTAAAATTGACTCTACATCTTCATGCAACCCCATGTGATGAGAAATGTGTGTTAAATAGGCTTTTTTAGGTGATAATTCGTTAATCATTTCAATAGCCTGTTCCAAATTAAAATGTGAGATGTGTTCTTCTTTTCTTAAAGCGTTGATGATCAACACATCTAAATCTTTAATCTTTTCTTTTTCTTCATCTGAAATTGTTTTTGCGTCAGTGATGTAGGCAAAATTATTCATTCTAAAGCCTAATACGGGTAGTTTGTAGTGCATCACTTCCACAGGACGTATAGTTGCATTTCCAATGTGGATGGTACTGTTTTTATCTATTGAAATTTGATTGATTTGAGGAATACCAGGGTATTTAAATTTCGGATCAAATATATATATGTATTCTCTTTTAAGTGCTTCAAACACTCTGTTACTACAATAAATGTCAACAGGTTTTTTTTGTTTGAAGTTGTACGGTCTTACGTCATCAAGACCAGCAACATGATCTTTGTGTTCGTGAGTGAATAAAACCGCATCTAAATATTCAATGTGATTTTCGAGCATTTGTTGTCTGAAATCTGGGCCAGTATCAACCACAATAGATTTATCATTATACTGAATGTGAATGGAAGATCTTAATCGGGAGTCTTTTTTGTTATTTGATTTACAAACGTTACAATGACATGCTATTACCGGAACGCCTTGAGATGTCCCCGATCCAACTACGGTAACAATCATTTCATTTAACGCCATTATTGATGATGCTTCTAATTTTTTCAAGTGTAAACACTACATCTTCTTGAGTATTAAATCTGCTAAATGAAAAACGAACCGATTGACATTCTTCTTGATGAGGTAATTCTGCCAATACATGAGATCCTTGGTTAGATCCAGATGAACATGCGCTTCCTCCAGATGCGGCAATACCATGAATATCTAAGCTGAATAACAACATTGAATTACAAACATCAGCTGGAAAACATACATTAAGAACAGTATATAAACTTTTTTCAGGACTTGTTTCTCCATTAAATTTAATTCTTTGATCTATTTTTTTTAGCTCCTCCTTCATGAATGATTTAAGATCTTGAATATGTTTTTGATGTGATGCTAGATTTTCGTATGCCATTTCCATAGCTTTTCCAAGACCTACACTTCCGTACAAGTTTTCTGTTCCACCTCTGTTCTTTCTTTCTTGTGAACCTCCAGTTATAAGAGGGTTAAGATTTATTTTATGATTGACATATAAGAATCCAACTCCTTTTGGCCCATGAAGTTTATGAGCGGAACATGTTAAAAAATCAATTGGAGTTTCACTTAAATTAAAAGTATAATGCCCCATGGTTTGTACCGTATCAGAGTGAAAGAATACATGGTCATATTTTGCACAAATGTGAGCAACTTTATTAAGGGGTAAAAGGGTGCCAATTTCGTTATTTGCGTGCATTAACGTAACCAATGTGTTCACTTTATCATTAAGGATTGATTCCAACTGCACTAAATCTGGATTTCCATTATGGTCAGTGGCTAAAAAAACAATTTCCACGTTCTGGTGATCTCTCAAACATTCAGCAGTGTGCAATACGGCATGATGTTCAATTTTTGTAGTAATAATTCTTTTTACATTTAAATCGTATACGGCACATCTTAGAGCCATATTATCTGCCTCAGTACCACCAGATGTGAAAATGATCTCATTGTTTTTCGCCTGGATTAAATCCGCAATTTTTTTTCTGTTGATTTCTATGGCATTTTTTGTTTTTCTTCCAAAAGCATGAGTACTTGAAGGATTTCCAAAATAATTACTCAAGTATGGTTGAATTTCATCAATTACTTCACTAGCAATAGGAGTTGTAGCAGCATTATCTAAATAAACTTTCATTTCGATTATAAATATAGCGAATTACATCAGGGATTTCACCTCTTCTACAAATCTACTTGCAAGCGTATCTGCTTTTTCAACATCTTTACTTTCTGCATAAATACGGATGATGGGTTCTGTATTTGATTTTCTAAGATGAACCCATTCCTCTTCAAATTCAAGTTTCAGTCCATCAATCACATTTTGTTCCACATGACTATACTTTTTTGAAATTTTAGATACTAGATTGTCAATGTCTGTTGATGGAGTTAGTTCCACTTTATTCTTACTAATGACATAATTTGGATAGGTGTTTCTTAATTTGCTCATGCTCATATTTTTTTTTGCAAGATGGGTAAGGAATAAAGCTATTCCTACTAGTGCATCTCTTCCATAATGAGATGATGGATAAATCACACCTCCATTTCCTTCACCACCAATTACAGCATTTTTTTCTTTCATCATATTTACCACATTCACTTCTCCTACTGCAGATGCAAAATAGTTGCCACCATGCATCTCTGTGATATCTCTCAGGGCTCTTGTAGATGATAAATTGGAAACGCTATTTCCGGGGTTAAGGCTTAAAATGTGATCAGACACAGCAACTAAGGTATATTCTTCCCCGAAAACATCTCCATTTTCACAAACAAATGCAAGTCGGTCAACGTCAGGGTCCACCACAATGCCCAAGTCTGCCTTTTCATTAATTACGGTTTCGCTCAATTTTTTTAAATGAGCTGGTAGAGGTTCTGGGTTATGGGGGAATTGGCCATTTGGCTCGCAATATAATAGTGTCACATTTACACAACCTAATGCTTCTAATAATTTAGGTAATGCAATTCCACCGGTACTGTTTACAGCATCAATAACAATTTTAAAGTTTGCCTTTTTGATTTTATTGATGTCTACTCCATTTAATTGAACTATGTGTTCAATATGTTTGTCCATGTAATTATTAATTGGAGTCACTTGACCCAATTCATCTACATCATTAAAATAAATTTTATTATTTCTAATAATTTCGAGGAGTTTTTCTCCATCTTTTGCACTGATGAATTCACCTCTGTCGTTAAGTAGCTTTAATGCGTTCCATTGCTTTGGATTGTGGCTTGCTGTTAAAATAATACCTCCATGCGCCTTTTCTTTAGGCACGGCAAATTCTACGGTTGGGGTAGTGGATAAGCCTAAATTAATAATATCGATACCCAAAGACTGTAAAGTGCCGATACAAAGATTTTCTACCATTTCTCCAGAGAGCCTAGCGTCTCTTCCAATAACGACTTTTAGGTTTTTCTTTTTAAACTTTTCTTTTAACCAAAATCCATAAGCGCTAACTGATTCTACGATGTCAATTGGAGTTAAATTTTCGCCTGGGATTCCACCTATGGTGCCTCTAATTCCGGAAATGGATTTAATTAAAGTCATTTTTTTTTTTTTTCGAATATAACTATTGGCAAGCACTCATGTCCTAGTAACCTACAATTTTTTATAAATACAAGCTGTTTTTTCAAATGTTAATTTAATTGTGAATAAGCTAAATAAACAATATGTTGGTACTATTGATATATAAATAAATTTGTTAAGGAATCAAGTATTAAAATTATGTTTGAAAATCCACTTTCTAATGATGAAATTCTTCAAAAAGTTGTACAATTTGAAGACATGCTTTCCGAAAAATCTTTTACATTTTTTGATGTGGAAGATTATGAAAACATAATAGATTATTATATTGATTTAGAATTGAATGATAAGGTGTTAGCTGCATTAGACTTTGGCTTAAATCAATTTCCTAATGATTTAACATTGTCCCTCATAAAAGTAGATGTTTTAAATAGTAAACAGCTTGTAGATGATTCTTATATGCTCTTAAAATCCCTAGAGCAATTTTATCCCAACAACATAGACGTTCTATATAATTTGGGAAAGATTTATGCCATTACTGATAGAATACAAACTGCAAAAATTTATTTTGAAAATGCGGTTAATCTTATAAGAGTTAATGACTCATACAATGATTTACTGTCCGACATTGCCTATGAGTTCTTACAAATAGGTCAAAATACACAGGCCATTCATGTGATGAAACGAATTATGGAAATTAAACCAGAAGACGAATCAACGTTAATGGAATTAGGAATTGCCTATCATGAATCTGGTCTGCTGCAAGAAGCCATAATTTATTTTACAGAATTTATTGACAATAACCCATATTCTCATATTGCCTGGTTCAATCTTGGAACACTTCATAATGTCAAAGAAGATTGGAAAGAAGCTCTTTTTGCATTTGACATGTGCTTGGTTATAAATGAAAAGTTTACTGCTGCTCATTATGGAAAGGCTAACAGCTACATTCAAGAAAAAGAGTTTCAAAGTGCAATAGATACATTTAATGAATCTTTTAATTTTGATCATCCTAATTCTTATGCTTATTGTTGTTTGGGTGAATGCTATGAAAAAATAGGCGATTTTAAAAAAGCATTAATCTTTTATGAAAAGAGTCTAGAAATTGATGATTCACAATCAGATGCATGGTTAGGTATTGGAGTAGTAAGGGATTTAAATAATCAAACTTTAGACGCATTAAAGTTTATTGAGAAAGCCATTAATTTGGATTCAGAAAACCCTGAGTATTGGTATATTTTTGCTGAATTTCTTTCAAAACTTGGAAAGATTACAGAAGCTGAAGATGCGTTTAAAAAAGTAGTTGAACTTGACCCAGGAAATATAGATGCTTGGATTGATTACTCTAATTTTTTATTTGAAAACACCTCTAAAACTAGAGCTATTAAAGAAGTTGAAAGAGCTATAGTAACGAATAAAGGAGATCAAGATCTAAAACTTCGATTAATTGCTATGCAAATAGCATCTGGTAAAATAGCAGATGCCAAGTCAAAGTTGATTGATTTTCAACAAAATGAAAATTCTTCTATTCAAAAATTATTTGAAATATATCCAGAGATAAAAAACATCCCTGAAATCATAGAGGTGATTAAAAAAGAAAAATAATTTAAAATCTAATTCAACCATTCAACGAGTAGATTTTTCGCTAGTTTAAAGTCTTATATTTGCCTAATGGATATTAAGACAATTTCATACCTTGAACTAAGTGAAAAAGTAAAAAAAGGAGAGAAATACCAATTAGTTGATATTAGAGAACCCTATGAATTAGAAATTGAGGGTGTTTCAAATGCCATTCATATTCCTATGGGTGAACTAGTTCATAGATTGAATGAAATCCCCAGTGATTCTAATATTGTTTTTCACTGCAGTTCTGGAAAACGATCTAAAAGCATGTTGCATTTTCTTCAAATGAATAAGCTGTGCAAGAAAAATTATTATTCTCTCGAGGGAGGTTTTCAGAGTATTCTTGAATTTTCTTCAAATGAAAAATAACCTTATTCTTTTTTTAAAGGGTTTCGCTATGGGCTCTGCCGACGTAGTACCTGGAGTTTCAGGTGGTACAATAGCATTTATTACAGGAATTTATGATGAATTGATATCTACCTTAGGAAATATTAATTTATCATTACTAAAACTCATATTAAAAGGGGATTTTAAAGGTTTTTGGATAAAGGCAAATCTTAAGTTTTTGTTGGTGTTGTTTTTTGGAATTTTTGCCAGTATCTTCACTTTAGCAGGTGTAATTTCCTATTTATTGAAATATCATCCTGAACCATTATGGGCATTTTTCTTTGGACTAGTAACCGCAAGTATTTTTTACATTGGTAAAACAATAGAGAAGTGGGATGCTAAAGTCTTAGTTTCTTTTGTTTTAGGCGCAGTTATTGCCTTTATGATTACGATTGCACCTCCTGTACAAATGAATGATAATATATTTTATGTTTTTATTTCAGGTGCAATAGCAGTGTGTGCTATGATTTTACCAGGAATTTCAGGAAGTTTTATCTTACTATTAATGGGATCTTACTCTACTGTAATTTTTGCCATAAAGGATAAAAATTTATTTCTTTTAACTGTGTTTGGTGCTGGATGTGTCGTTGGTATATTATTGTTTTCAAAATTGCTTAAATGGTTGTTTGCTAACTATGAAAAAATTATTGTGTCCCTTTTGACCGGATTCTTGTTAGGGTCACTAAATAAACTTTGGCCATGGAAAATCAATACAGATCAATTACTTGTTGTTCATAGTGATGGCGATAAAGAATTTATTCAACATAATGTAATGCCTCATTTGGATTCAGGATTTCTATGGATTCTTCTTTGTATTGTTTTTGGTTTTGGTTTACTATTTTCATTAGAATTTGCAGCTAGAAAGTTAACATGATGAAAAATGCGTACGGTCTTCTTGGTAAAAATTTAAGTCACTCCTTTTCCAAATCTTTTTTTAACGAAAAGTTCCGAAAGGAAAAAATCAATGCCATTTATAGTAATTATGAACTTTCAGATTTATCCACATTAAGGGACATAATTAAAAAAGACTCCCTAAAAGGTATTAACGTAACACTTCCCTACAAGGAATTGGCACTTAATTATGTGGATGAGGTTGATCGTGCATGTGAAATGGTGGGATCTACAAATACTTTAGTTCCTTCTTATAAAAACAATAAATTAGTTAGTATAAAAGCATATAATACCGACACTTTCGGTTTTCATCAATCGATAAAACCTTTTTTGAAATCTCACCATGAAAAAGCCCTAATTCTAGGGACTGGCGGAGCTGCTAAAGCCACTGCTTATGTGCTAAAAACATTAAATATTGATGTGAATTTCATTTCGCGTAAAACCAACCATAATTCAAAAAATATTTTTCATTGGAATGATTTGAATGAGCATATGGTTTTTCATCACAAGTTTATTATTAATACCACACCTGTTGGGATGTACCCTAACGATGATGAGACTTTTTCATTTCCTTATCATGCATTAACTAAAAAGCATTTTGTATATGATCTAATTTATAATCCAAAGCAAACTATTTTTTTAAGAAAATCAATGGAAAACAAAGCCTTTACTAAAAATGGATATGATATGCTTATTCATCAAGCTGAAAAGGCATGGCAAATTTGGAATTCTTCAAATGATTAATTTTATATGATGAAGTTCGATCTACAATCATCCTATTCTCCTACCGGAGATCAACCTGAGGCCATTAAAGATTTAACTCAAGGCATTCAAGATGGAGTAGCTGCTCAAACATTATTAGGTGTAACTGGTTCAGGTAAGACATTTACGGTAGCAAATGTCATACAAGAAGTTCAACGTCCTACCTTGGTTTTATCCCATAATAAAACCCTGGCAGCGCAACTTTATCAAGAATTTAAATCTTTTTTCCCGGATAACGCGGTGGAATATTTTGTCTCTTATTATGATTATTATCAACCCGAAGCATATCTTCCTGTTTCGGATACGTATATCGAAAAGGATTTATCCATTAATGATGAAATTGAAAAATTAAGATTAAGTACTACCACCTCATTACTTTCTGGTAGAAGGGATGTAATTGTGATTGCGTCTGTTTCTTGTATTTATGGAATTGGAAATCCGGTAAATTTTGAACAAGGCATAATTAACATTGAAGTGGGGCAAAAAATTGCGCGTAATGCTTTTTTACGCCAGCTAGTTGACAATTTATATTCCAGATCAAATAACGAACTATCAAGAGGTAAATTCAGGGTTAAGGGGGATACGGTTGATATACATTTAGCTTACGTTGATTTTGGAATACGAATTGTTTTTTGGGGCGATGAAATTGAGGAAATATCTATTTTGAATCTTCAAGAAATGAAGGAAATAGAACGTGTAGATCATTACGTGATATTTCCTGCGAACATTTTTGTAACGGCTAAGGACGACATTAAGAGATCAATTTTTCAAATTCAGGAAGATTTGGTGAATCAAATAGAATACTTTAATGAAATTGGAAAAACCTTGGAGTCTAGAAGGCTTAAAAATAGGGTAGAGCTGGATTTAGAAATGATAAGAGAGTTGGGGTATTGTTCTGGAATAGAAAATTACTCAAGGTATTTTGACAATAGAAATCCAGGAGATAGACCCTTTTGTTTATTGGATTATTTTCCAGAAGATTTTTTGATGGTAATAGATGAATCTCATGTTACGATCCCTCAAATTAGAGCGATGTATGGTGGTGATAGGTCTAGAAAGGTGAATCTGGTTGACTATGGTTTTAGATTACCAGCTGCACTTGATAATAGGCCGCTTCGTTTTGATGAGTTTGAAAACTTACACAATCAAATTATTTATGTTAGTGCAACACCTGCAGATTATGAATTACAACAAAGTAATGGGGTAATTACTGAACAACTCATAAGGCCGACTGGTTTATTAGACCCTAAAATCACCATAAAACCAAAGCTTAATCAAATTGATGATCTACTGTTTGAAATCAAAGATGTAGTGGCTAAGGATTATAGGGTTTTGATAACCACATTGACGAAACGTATGGCCGAGGAGCTAGATAAATATTTTGAAAAAATAGGCTTAAGATCACGCTATATACACTCAGATGTGGACACTCTTGATCGTGTTGAAATTTTACAAGATTTAAGAGCAGGATTATTTGATATTTTAGTTGGAGTTAATCTTCTAAGAGAAGGCCTTGACTTACCAGAAGTAGCACTCGTTGCCATTTTAGATGCAGATAATGAAGGGTTTTTAAGATCAGAGCGATCGTTAGTACAAACTGTAGGTAGGGCAGCTAGAAATATTGAAGGAAGGGTTATCATGTATGCAGATAAAATAACAGATACAATGAAAAAGACAATTGAGGAAACTGAAAGAAGAAGAGCTGCCCAACAAGAATACAATAGAATTAACGGTATTACCCCAACACAAATAGAAAATAAAAATTCAAATCAGCTATTAAAAACCCGAGCTAAAAAATCTAATATCGAAGAAGAAATAGAAGAAGAACTCATAGTTAGTGACCCCGTTGTAGAATATATGTCTAGAGCAGAACTAGAAAAAAGCATAAATAGTTTAAAAAAGAAAATGGAAGCCGAAGCTAAAAAAGAAAATTTTATGCAAGCAGCTCTAATGAGAGATGAAATGTTTAAAATGAAAAAGCTTTTACTAAATAAGTTTGATTAGTTACAAGTTATCGTAACCTACAGCTAAAATAATAGCGCCTTTTGTCACTACCTTGTATTCTACTCCAGTTTCTTGATCCATTTCAATTACTCTGTCAGTAGCTGGAATAATGTAATCAATGTATAATTTTTTTAATCTTAAATGGGCTATTATATCTTCTTCCACGCCATCTTCTCTCTTAGCCTCTTTAAGTTTATCCACCAAAGGAGTTGTTTCTATCGTAAATTCAGTATTGGAAACATTTTCTTTTTCGTAAAGAAGGGTTCTAGAAGAAAAGCGCTTTGCTTTGTCATAAATACGTATAGTAATACCTTCATTTTTAACACCCATTGCATTAAAGGATAATCTATATTCTTCCTTTTGAATAGTAGCAATTTCAACTTCTTTTGCATATGTGTATTCTTTGTAGGAAAAGTGAGTGGTCAAAGATCCGTCGTATCTAAACGGTTTTAAGGCATTACGGCAATTTTTTCTGTATTCTTTTAGTTCTACTAAATAGGCTTGATAAGGAGTGAGTTCTTCACCTTTCCTCTGTGATTCAAACTGGGGTACAAATAAGAAGATAAAAATAAATACAAGACTAAAAAACAGGTTACAATTACTTTCTTTCATTTTTCAATATTACATGGTGATTTCTTCTCTTAACTCTAAAATCATATCTGAAATGGCTACCACTTCATCGTGTGTTAATTCCACATCTAAATATTCAATATTTTCTCCTTCTTTCTTTACGGACCACAAATTATGGTATGCATCCACTACTTCTTCAATATGATCAGTAAGGTCTACTAAATCGTTAGAAGGGTTTTCTACAGCTCTAAGCCCACGTATAATGGATTCAGCAATGGTCATTTGTTCAGACAATAAAACGCTAATTTTATGATCTGTATTTCCTACTATAGTATGAGTGCCAATGTTCATTCCTTCAACCCATGCACCAGTAAAGTAGATAACACTAAGATCTCTTAATTCATTGTCCTGTATGTAATCGTCTGTTAGCATTTGGATGTCAAACAACAAACTCATAATACTATCTTGATTCCCTATATTGTTTTCAAATCTTTTAATCAATGATTCGTTATCAAAAACGGCAGATAAACCGACCTTTGAAGACATTTTTTTAACGGTCTTTAAATACTCTGCAGCTTCAGTAGATTTATTATTAGTTACACAGTAAGCCAGATCACATGCGTATACCCCAAAATTTAGGGATTGCTTATATTGAGTGGCATAACTATCTGCATTGTCAGATGGGTTTGTGAGTCCATCTTCGTATGGCATATTTGCTTTTTTTAGTATAGACGCTATTTGAATAGGAGATGGAGGAACAAATTCGTAATCATAAATTGTCGTATCAATTTCAATACTTGATGAAACTTCTTGACTGTTATTTGGCGTTACTTCATTTGTGTTATCTACTACATCTTTATTTCCACCACATTGAATCATTAATACCGTTGTGAAGGATAATATTAGTGCTTTTTTGATGCTTTTTATTTTCATCTTATGATATTGAAAGAGGTAAATTTAAAAAATTAATGTTATTATTCGGATACGTAATCATCATTGAATACTTCAATGTCTTTAGAAACTTTAATTAACTCTGTAAATTTTCCCCTAAATCGAGTTGCTTTTACTAAGTGATTGTCAATCCAGTGATAGTTTCCGCCTCTAGGCTTGTTCATTAAAAGGCCGTGGTATTTAAATTTATGCATTTTTAACCATCGCTCCGTGTATTCTCTATGCTCCTCAGTTCGAGAAGTGAAGAATGTAATTATGTGGCCCTCTTCGTACCAAGTATTTAAAACTTCCAAGGCATCAGGATAAGGTTCACACGTTAACATTCTCTCTGGCTCTTCATTAGGAACATCTTCCGTAACTGTACCGTCAATATCGATTAGATAATTTTTGATGTCTTTTGGAAGGATAGGGCTTAGCGCATTACCCTCATCATCAGTGATTTTCTTTAAGTCTTTTTGGTCATTCATAATGAATCAATAGTAAATTAATCTTCTCACTTTAGTAATATATTTAGCAATTCTAATCACTTGCTTAGTATATCCAAACTCGTTGTCATACCAGCAATAGAGTACGCAGTTTTTTCCATTTTCTGAGGTTAACGTAGCAGTGCTGTCAAATACAGATGCACAAACATTTCCTATGATATCATTAGATACTAATTCTTTATTGATTTCATATTTTATTTGGTTAACTAGATTTCCTTTGATTGCGGCATTCCTAACCAACTCATTTATTTCTTCTTTAGTGGCTTCTTTTTGAAGGGTTAATTTGATAATAGCTAAAGATCCATTTGGAGTGGGAACTCTCACCGCATTAGAAGTAAGTTTTCCAGAAAGAGAAGGTATAACTTTAGTAACCGCCTTTCCTGCTCCCGTGTTAGTAATAACCATATTGATAGCCGCTGATCGGCCTCTTCTTGGCTTTTTGTGAAAGTTGTCCAAGAGGTTCTGGTCATTTGTGTATGCATGGATAGTCTCAATATGTCCACTTTCCACTCCAAAATTATCTTCAATAACTTTAAGAACAGGAGATATAGCATTGGTAGTACAAGAAGCTGCACTAAAAATGTTTTCATCTTCCACATTTAAATTTTGATGGTTAATACCATAAACAATATTAGGTACTTCATTCCCAGGTGCGGTTAGCAATACCTTAGAAGTTCCTTTAGACTTGAGATGTCTTGATAATGCCTCTCTGTTGCGATAAACACCAGTGTTATCAATCACAAGTGCATTATTAATGCCGTAGCTAGTGTAATCGATATCTTCAGGGTTTGAAGCTTGAATAAGTTGTACTTTTTGACCGTTTATGATTAACGCATTACTTTCAAAATCCTCTATTATTGAGCCCTTAAAACTTCCATGAACAGAATCATTTCTTAACAAAGCAGCTCTTTTTTCAATTTGGAATTCGTCTACTTTTCTTAGTACAATTGCTCTTAGTCGGAGTTGCTGGCCTTTTCCAGCTTGTTTTATTAATTCTCTTGCTGCAATTCTTCCTATTCGGCCAAATCCATAAAGGACTACATCCTGTGGAGCAAATTGATGTTTGTCCTGTCCTAACAAGTTAATCAACCGAATGTTTAAAAAGTTAGAAATGGAAGGATTCTCATTTACTTGTGCTTTAAATTCATGCGTTAATTTTCCAATATCAATTTTACTTGGAGCAAGATCTAATTCTTTTAATTCATTAACAAGATCATTGACTTCTTCAATTTTAATAGGTTTTAATACTACTTTTTCAGCATAATTGAATAGGTGGATTAATTCGCTAATGCTGATGTCAACAAGGTGATTTCTAAAAAGTACAAGTTCAACTCCTTTGTTGAACATTAATTCTCCTATAGAATTTATTAATTGAACTGCGGTTCGTTCTTGTTTTACGTACTCGTTTAAACTGGTTTCATAACCAACTTTTACTGTTTCCATAAAAATTTGAATTATCCTAAGTAGGCTTTTAGTAATTTACTTCTAGAATTATGACGCAATCTTCGAATGGCTTTTTCCTTTATTTGTCTCACTCTTTCTCTTGTTAAATCAAATTTTGCACCAATCTCTTCTAAAGTAAGACCATGTTGCATGCCTATGCCAAAGAAAAGCATAACTACGTCTTTTTCTCGATCGGTTAGCGTAGATAATGACCTTTCGATTTCTCTTTGTAAAGATTCTCTCATTAGTTCAATATCTGCCTTAGGACTATCATTGTTTACCATGACATCTAATAAAGAATTGTCTTCCCCTTCAGCAAATGGAGCATCAACGGAAACGTGTCTACCACTTACTTTCATGGTGTCTTTCACTTTATCTTCAGGCAAATCAAGAGCAGTGGCTAATTCTCCACTACTTGGAGGTCTTTCAAATTCTTGCTCTAGCTTTGAAAATGCTTTATTGATTTTATTCAATGAGCCCACTTGATTGAGTGGTAATCTTACAATTCTAGAT
Organism: Bacteroidota bacterium; assembly: GCA_036159515.1. Classification (GTDB taxonomy): domain Bacteria; phylum Bacteroidota; class Bacteroidia; order Flavobacteriales_D; family Parvicellaceae. Next base: position 48,619 of record JAYYEV010000045.1, read on the forward strand.
TGTTCAGCAAGTGCTTGCAAGATGGATTGTCTAATCCACCAAACCGCATAAGAAATGAATTTAAATCCTCTTGTTTCATCGAATCGTTGAGCAGCTTTGATTAGGCCTAAGTTTCCCTCGTTAATTAAGTCGGGGAGTGTTAATCCTTGGTTTTGGTACTGCTTTGCAACGGATACAACAAATCGCAAATTTGCTTTTGTTAGTTTTTCAAGGGCCACTTGATCTCCTTGCTTTATTCGTTGTGCTAATTCTACTTCTTGATCGGCTGTGATGAGCTCTTCTCTACCAATTTCCTGAAGATACTTGTCAAGTGACTGACTTTCTCTGTTGGTTATGGATTTGGTGATTTTTAGTTGACGCATTTAAATGTAAATTCGAATTTTTATGAAGCGGCAAATGTATAATAATCACCTACTCAAGTCAAGTTAAAAATGGTTTATATTTTAAGATGTTGAAAACCTTTTAAATTGTTGAGAAAAACAACAACTTTTTTTTAAAAAAGACTAATTTTAAAAGGACTTGCACCAGCAAAAACACCAATCCCATTATTGATATTACTATAAACCTGTGTTGGTTGTGAGAAAGGATCGCCACTGCTATTAACATGGTTCTTTAAACTTTTATGAAAATGGTACAATGAGTAAGAAATATTCATAAAATAAATATCAAAATTTAAAATCTCGTTGGACGGGTCATTTGAAAAATCTTTTACTCTGTTTCTAACATCAAATCTTAGTGTTTTATTTGATCCGTTAAATAGCTTATCATTAAAAATAAGATTGTTGTTAATGGTTTTTTCAATGTTTTGGTCATCACACTTTAAGTTCATCCACTTGGAAATAAGAGAGTAGTTGGTGTCAGTTTGTCCATTTGAATTTGTATTTACGGACATCTTACGTTTTTTCATATATACACCAATTTCAAAATAATTTTCATCTGTTATTGGGTCGTCAAAATTCAAACTAATTTCAAGTCGATTTTTTCCACTATTTACATAGGATAACGTATCAGCTATAAATGCGGGTACAGTATTGGGTAATATACTAGTTGAATTAATGTTTTCGTTTAATGAGGTTTTTACATTAAGCATATATGGCCCATTATTTGGGCTTTTGGATCCCATATAAAAGCCATTGTCAACATGATGTAGTGTATCGATAATATTAGCGTTTTGGTCTAAAATAGAAATGGTGGCATTTTCTAAATTTGTTGAAGTTGAAGTGTCAAGAATAAATCTGCTTTTAGATAAGTGTATTTTCCAAACAGAATCTCTAAAATAAATGCCATTTACAACAACCTTATTTGACTCAATTTCTTGTTCAAAAGGAATAGCTTTCTCGCAAGAACAGATGATGATTAATAAGATAAAATAAAATAATTTCTTCACCTTATTTTATTTAGAGATCAATATCAAAATAGTTGACCTGTGCTCCCGCAAAAATCCCAAAACCATTTTCTATGTTGCTATACACCTGTACAGGTTGGGCAAAGGGATTCCCATTGGCTTGATTATAGAGTTCTAAACTTCTTCGGTAGTAATAATAATCTTGCGAAATATTATGTAAATAAAATCGAAGCCCAATGTTTCTGTAACTCCAAATATAACCGGCTTCGTTCCAAAAATAGTCTTCGTTAGGAAGTGAAACTTCTAAGGATTTTGTTTGTCCGTTAAATAATATATCATTGAATAATCCTTCATCTTGCCATGGTGATCCTCCATTTTGAAATACTTCATCATTTAATAACATGAATGCTTTATTTGTATCAATTTCGAAATAGAGCGTATCTCCATTTTCAATTTCAAGACCTTCTCCAATCATGTAGGTTTCTACTAGATAGTAGTTTGATATATTTCCTGGATCTTCAAAATTTATGCTTAAATCCAAATACTTTTCCCCGTTTGAATAGGAAGTTGTTGTATCAATTCCGAGCATATTTATAAGTGAGGGTATCCCATTTTGGGATCGAACGGTACCGTGTGTAGGGTGCTCAACAAATAAATGATAATTTAAATTCTCTTGTGGACTAGTACTACCTAGATAAAATCCATTAGTATCATGAATCAGTTCTTCAATTATATTTTCATTTCCGTCCAAAATAAATACTGATGCATTTGTTATGTTTTTGAAGGAGGCACTATCAATCACACTTTTGCTGGAACTTACGTGAATTTTCCAAGTCGTGTCCGATTGAAAAATACCATTTATGGCCATTTTTGGTGAAATTTCATTGTCATCAAAAGGGATGACTTTTTCACATGAAATGATACTTAAAATAAACATGATATTAAATAACTTCTTCATTTTTTAAAATTTAAACGAATAAGTGAATGAAGGAATTAATGGAAATAAACTGAATTGAGATAATTGTGGATCACCATTAACGTTCCTAGTGAATTCCAAGAAAAAAGGGTTTTGTCTATTATAGGCGTTGTAGATTCCAAAACTCCATGTTCGTTCTCCCCATTTTTTCTCTTTTTTTAAATTAATGGAAACATCAAGACGGTGATAAGCTGGCATTCTGTAATTGTTTCTATTTTCAATGTGGTCTACGCTGTAGCTATCATACGGCAAGTAGAATGAATTAATATTTTCCACCATTGAGCTATTAAATGAAGAATAGGATTCCAATCCAAGAGTCACCGCATTTCCTGTACCATAAACCCAAACCATTCCGAAATTCACATTTTCATTAAACTCGTGGGTTAAGGCTATGCCAATATCATGTCTCCTGTCATATCTGTATGGGTAAGTTTGCCCAAAGTTTATCGAGTCAAATTGTCTATTTGTCCAGGATAAGGTGTATCCAATCCATCCTGTAGTTTTACCCATCTTTTTTTCAATTAATAATTCACCACCATAGGACCATCCTCTTCCTATATGTACTTTGTCTTGCCAGTCAGTCTCAGAATCAAAAAAAGAAGCTCCATCTTTGTATTCAATTAGGTTTTCCATGGTTTTATAATAACCCTCTAGAGAGAATTCAATTTTATTGGAGATAGTTCGGGCATATCCAATGGCTATTTGATCTGAAAACTGGGGTTTAATTTGTTGGGTGGCAGGTACCCAAAGATCGGTTGGTAATCCTATTCCCGAATTGGTTAACAGATGTAGAAACTGGGCCATCTTGGCATACCCTATCTTTACTGATGAGTTTTCATCAACCAAATACCGCAAACTCAATCTTGGTTGAAGAGACCAATAGTTCTTATCCCCAACGAAGAAGCTACTAAAATGAAGTCCTCCGTTTCCTTTTAATTTGCTATTTATTTTCCAATCATCTTCGGCATAGGCTGAAACTTCATGTGCATAATGCAATTGAGAACCAAATGTGGTGTCTAAGGCATTCTGTCCAGTTTGAAGAAATTGAAATTGATTAACACCCGGAGTAAAGGTGTGATATATATCACCAACGCCAAATTTTACCAAATGGTCAGGGTTTGGCATCCAATCCACATCAATTTTTCCGCTCCAATCTTCGATATTAGAAATGTAAGCATATGAAAAATTAGAGTTTCTTGATGTAGATGGTGTTGTTTCTGTTTGATTAAACCCAAAAGCCACTAGAAAGTCATATTTACTATATCTAAGTGTGGTGTTGATGAACATTTTGTTTGATGGCATATAGTTCCATCGAAGTGCACTGATTACGTTTCCCCACCCTAATTGAGAATTAATCGTATCAACTCCAACAACAGTATCATAACTGTAGTTATCAATGGCATCTAAAAAAGCTCTATCTCTACCCATGTAATGACTAAAATATAGACGATGCTTTTCGGAAATCTTATGATTTATTTTACCATTTAGGTCATA
>JAYYEV010000046.1:0-11561 GCA_036159515.1 Bacteroidota bacterium
TTGGTAGATTTATCACCCTCTTCAAGAAAATACAGGTGGGAAGCGGATAAAGCTAGCATGAATTATAATTTCTATGTAGAATTAATTTCTATGAGTAGTCTAGAATATGATTCTATGTTATCTAATTATGCTGCCGAAATGAATAGCTTATTGGCTACAGTGGATGATACGGCATTCGTTTCTAAAACCAAAAAAGGCATTTCTTCAACTGTAAAGGCTTGGAAAGAAAGAAAACAAGCAAAGGAAAATGTACCAAAGCCTGGCGAAATGGCTATCGGATTTACGTACCCAAATAAAGATAGTGTGGAATTTTCATTGGCTGATTTTAGTGGAAAATTAGTATATGTGGATGTTTGGGCTACTTGGTGTGGACCTTGTAAAGCTGAAATTCCTTCTTTACAAAAATTAGAAGGAGAATACCATGATAAAAACATTACTTTCTTGAGTGTTTCTGTAGACACAGATAGACAGGCATGGGTAGATATGGTAGTACATGATCAGTTAGGCGGTGTACAACTTTGGGCAGATGGCTGGAGTCAAATCACGAAGGACTATGCTATTTTTGGTATACCTCGATTTATGCTTTTTGACCAAGATGGAAAAGTCATATCAACAGATGCCCCTAGACCTTCAAGTGCGGAAATTAGACCGCTCATAGAAGAGTACATTTAGATTATACAAAACACGGTTTTCTTTTTTAAAGTATGATATTTAGGTCGTAATTCTTCATTATGCCTAAAAGAACGTATGAAAATAGTGCTAATCAAGTAAGTAATGCAACTGACTTAGAAATGTTGGTTACAGATAAACGTGAACATTGGAGAGCTAACTCATCAAAAGCTAACCAAAGACAAAGGAGATATAAAAAGAGAATAACTAAACAATTGATTCGGATTAACAGAGATGAAAATGGTAATTGTCCTTGACCAATATACCCCAACGGAAGAGTTTATCCATGTGCTGACAAAGTCATTTACTAAACAGCTTGAGCAAAAAAGCTATATCACAAGTAGGATAAAAGCCACCAAAGGAGGAGAACAATTATCTTGGATTAAAAAATACAATGGACTCTTTATACATCATTGGGGCTACAAGGAGAAAAAATCATATTAAATGATTCAATTATTTCAAGAGGGAGGCGTATTGTTTATGAGTATCATTTCGATTCTCTTACTATTTTTATTATTTCAGTTTTTCAGAGCTAAATCTAAGTTAGTATACATAGGTTCCCTGGCATGTTGTACGGGTGTTCTAGGAACAAGTATCGGTCTTTACAGTGCTTTACAAGCCATTCCTGAATTAGGCGGAGTAAGTCAAGAAATGTTGGCAAATGGGCTTAGAGTAGCTTCTATTACCGGAATTTATGGACTTTTAGTCTTCATAATATCGATAGTCCTTTCGTATATCAAACACTAGTTATTGTACAAAGAACTTTTCTTTATGATAGTTGGTCACTACGATATATGTTCCCTTAGCATATGATTGAACGGAAATAATTTTTTCGCCATTTTTAAGTACCCCATGAACGATGTGTTTTCCACTTAAATCATAAATATCAAAGGGCTCTTCTCTATCAGACTTAATAACAATTTGTGCATCACTTATTCGAGGATAGAGTGTGAAAGCATCTTTTTCTATGGATGAGATGGAAGTACTTACGGGACCATTTAAATTAAATTTAGAGAAAAAACGCCAAATCTCAATACTGGCATTAATATCTTGATTCCCGAAGGCCCCTGGCCAGTCATGACCTCCATTAATGACTTTAAAATGTACTACTTCACTTCCATTATTTCCACCGCTGTATTCGTAATGAATTACAGTGCTTCCATCTGTACTTACTAGATCAGGAAGATTAGTAATGGTGGGTGTCGCATTGCAATTATTAAAATTCACCCAATATTGGATCACATCTTCAATGGATTTTGAAGTGAAATTACCATTGTATAATACCGTTGGGTCCATTGTTCCATGTATTTGTAAGACAGGGGTAGGATGAGATGGATTGCATTGATTGTATATAGAATTAGTCATGGATCCAGTCACTGATGCTACAGCTGCAAAACGAGAACTGAGCTGGCACCCTAAAAGAAAGCTCATGTACCCTCCATTAGACATGCCACAAGTATAAATTCTACTTTGGTCTATTGAGTATTGACTAATAATTGTATCCAGAAGCGCATTGGTGAATCCAAGATCATCAATATTAGAGAATCCAGATAAGCCAATGTTCCAGTGGGGTACTCCTTGAAGCAACATGCCTTGGGGATGTACGAGAATAAAGCCTGCAGTATCTGCTATTTCATGAAATTTAGTGTAAAGGAAGTTCAAATTTGCATTTGAAGTTAGACCATGGAAACTGAATACTAATGGGACATTGGTATTTGAGTTATAGGACGCAGGTATGTAGAGCTTATATTCTCTTTGGTTACCATCATGAAAGATGGAACTATTTATAGTTTGTTGACTATTTATGGTAAAACAAATTAGAAGAAATAAAAGAGTTATTTGTTGTTTCATGAGTTGGTTTTTCTTTTATAAATCCAAAAGGGCACATTCACTACAAGTGCATGCGCTAGTAAAGCTAGCTGAAAGATGATAATGTAATAGGGCCATTGTCCAAAAATGAAGGAGGGAGGAGGTATTAACGGATTGTCTACAATGGGTCTACTAGCTAAATACATATAATTTCCACCTACAGCCCAGTTGACAATTCCTACTGTTAAAGCTATGATGTGAATGATAAGAAAAGATCTCCAAATGGCATTTTTTCTTGGCCACATATTCATCACAAAAATGGCATAGAACGGGGCCATTACCAGTCCTCCATGAGCTAAAAAGTAATCTATTTTATCCAGAAGTGTAATACCATGCGTAAGCTCTGGCGTGAGCAAAGAATGAATCCCACCAGGCATTCCAATAAACAGCATCAGTTCAAAAGCCCATTGTGATTTGGAAATAAATAGATAAATAGTTACAAACCACATGATGGCACACATGTGAAGGGGTAGAGAATCCTCAATGAACCAAAAACCCTTATTATAGTGGAAGATTTCCATTCCCACAAATTCGATAATAAACAAAATGCATAGCCCAAGAGTAAGATAATGTCTGCCATTATTGTGTAATCTACGACCTAAAAAAATAACGAACACAATCATAGTGAGGGTAATGGAATTATATATTATCCATTCTGTGGATAAAGGAGCTATAGCGTGGTGTTCAATCATGTTTTGAAGTGATGATTTCGTATCGTAGAAACTGCATTAATTCTTTTGATAAGTACTTGTTAACATTTTCTAAGGTTTGGTTGGAGTAGTGGTCTAAGTATTTTTTTTTCACATAAAAGTCCTTCTTTTCATTGGTGAACACTTCCGAAACAGCTACTTTTTTTTGGCTTAAAGTGAATTTAGAATTAAAAAAAGAAGGTTTCTTTTTAAGCTCAAATTTCGTCTGTATTTGGGTTAAGACCTCCTCAGGTTTTTCTAATAAGTCTATATACCTTACAAAGATGATTTTGTGTGTTTGATTTTCAAATTCTCGCCATTTACTTAAAAACAATTTATATTCTTCCATGTAAGAATAATTAGGTATTGGCCATGAACACTTATTTGCCCATTTTTCATAACTCAGTAACCAACTGTAGGGATCTTTAGAAATGATAATGAAGCCATTTGCTTTTTTTTCTAGATCTAAAGAATGTTCGAATTCTTTAAAATGGTCATATGTATACTCATTGTAATATTTAGGTTCAGGAATTTTGGTTTTGTCATGGTATAATCTAAAATGTTTTTGCAGGGGATGTTCTCTCTCTTTCCTAAGATTGGGGATGTTTACCCTGAAGTTTTTTTTAAGCAGGGTTTCCAGAAAATTAGTCCCACTTCGCTGTAGCCCATAATGCAATAGCGTTTTTTTCATCTAGGTATAAATATACAATTCAATTATGGAACAGTATTTGTTTATTTAGTGATCTACAATTATTTTAGCAATATGAAATTTAACAAACTTATCGCACTGTCTTTTATTTTTTGCAGCAGCATTCTAATGATAAAGGCGCAAGATCGTTACACAGAAAAAGAAGTGACCATGGATCATGATACGATGTATTTTAAAAAAACCATGCTAAAAGTATCGGGAATGGTATACAATGAACATGGCGAAGTGGGAGAATTTAAAAATGGATTAAGAGAAGGATTACATAAAGAATGGTTTAGAAGTGGACACTTGAAAGATGAAATACATTATTCAAATGGAAAGAAAAATGGAGAATTTAAGTTTTGGGACGATAGAGGGCAATTAGTGACTGAAGGTCATTATGTAAACGGAGAGTTGGATGGCCTCATCAAAGAGTGGTATCACAACGGAAATATAAAATTAGAGGTTAATTATAAAGCGGGATTGATGCATGGACTAAGAACCGAATGGTATAAAAGTGGACATAAATGGTCTGAACAAGTTATGGAGAATGGATACGTAGTCTCTGGAAAGCACTTTTACAATGATGGTTCAGAAATAACCCACGGCAATTTAATTAATCGTGACTAAAACCAAGTTAACACTTTTAATTTGTGGTGTTTCTAGCTTATTAATGGGACTGGTTTTTTTCTTTTTCCCTCATTTTTACGCCTCCCTTGAAGGTGCAAATTTTGAAAATATTGCATGGTTAAGAAATTTGGGTGCTGCCCTTATTGCAGTTAATGGTGTGGGCGCATTACTTGCTTACAAAGAACCCGAAAAGGAAAAAAAATTATATGATGTAGTATTATTGGCTTCATCTCTTGAGACTCTTGGTTTAGTTTGGTCCACATTGAAATGGGAATTCTCTGCCACAAGTGAATGGTTTATTAAGATACCTCTGTTGTTAGCGGCATTAGTTACCATTCTACTAATTATCTATAGACCTAAGCCGATTAAAGAATCATGATTTCACACCTGTTTTCTATATTTTGTGCAGGTGGATTTTTATTAGGATGTGCAATCTTGGTAAATGCGGTAATTCAGTTTTTTGGTATTATGAATTGGTATGATTTGTTAATGAGTATAAAAAAACGTTCTTGGCCTAAAAGAATGTCTTTGACAGATGTGATTTGGCTGTTTATTGGGTATCCTCTAGTTCTTGGGTATGTAGTTTATCTATCCCAATTTTTTATATGGTAAGATAAATTAATATGATTAAATTTAGCCAAAATAACATGATGATGAAAAAAGTACTTTTCCTAATACTCTTCCCCATTTCCATTATTTCTCAGGAGCAGTTGTCTTTAGAAAATATTTTAACTATTTCAGACAAGAATAGCTTTCTAAAGGAGGTTATTGAAAATGGGTATTCCGAAGGAAATTCTACAAAAGACAAGATTTACTATGGGAAAGGATTCAAGAAAGAAAAAACACAGGCAACTGATTGGGCTGAATACACACTTTCCAATGGGGAGTTTTATTTTGAGCAAAGCAACCTTGCCTTTGTAAGAAAAAATGGAGATTGTTATTATGATGTTATTGTATCAGACTTGAAATCTAAATGTTCCTTCCTAAAAATCAAGGAGCATAAAGGAAAATCCAGAACAGTAAATTTTGCTACATACGACTGTCCTGGAAAATCATATAAAGGAGATATAGGTTTCGCTCAAGTTGACGGAAACGGAGTAGTGTTATTATTTTCAAAGTAAATCTTACTTATTAAGCGTGCTTCAATCCAAAAATTGGAGATTTTAGTCTTTCTTAGTGATGTTGAATCCCATAGAAAGCCCTAAATAATAACCGTTTTTATTGTATGACAAAAAGGCATTAACGGGAATGTTTAAGTATCCGGAATGGAATGTTTTTCCAAGAGCCCAAACCCATCCTGCTTGCACTCTAACGACTCCTCTGCTATCCATTCTTGTATAGCTTTGATATGGGTTATCTATGTATCCACCCCATGGACTTGTAGTGTCTAAATTGGCAGGTACTCTCCACTCGCTTTCTATTCTCCAATTATCATTGTTTACGTCGTCATACATATAATACCCGTCTGCTATCCTAGACAATCTCAAAGTTGGTCCAAACCCAATCTCCCAACCGTTTCTTGAACTTCTAAATCCATTCAAAATAGCTAGAGATGGATTGAACATGTTTTGCTCTAGCCCAGTTAAAAAAACTAGTCCTTCTATGAGGGCCTGAAAATTTCCTGCACTTAAATAAGAACCCTCAAATTGATATCCTATTTGAGTCATAATTGGCGAAGCATCAAAGCCTCCCATACTTGCAGGATTTTTAAGCACCTGACCATTATCTCCACCCACAAATGCCATACCCATTCTAGGGCCGTTATTTTTGATGTATGTTACTGGTGCCTCCGGAGGTTGATTAAAGTAAACAAAATTATTTACTAACTCTGGATCATTTTCAATTCCCAAGGCTTTGTTCATGGTAATTTGCATCATGGTCTGAACTTCCGTATCCAGATTAATAAATTCCTCAATGGCAATTTTATCATAATTACCTGTTTTAACGTCTAATACTTTAACGGTTATTACAATCTTTTTTCCAAGATTTTCAATAGCTCCTGTTATCATCTTGTCTACACCTGATTGTCTGCCTACAGAAGTGAGGCATTTTTTCCCAAAACAGTTTGAGACATCAATTTGATTTTCAGCTAATACTTCTAGCATATCTAATTTATCAAACACATTAAATTTTCCAGTTTTGGTAACTTCAATTCTCATGAGACTTTCAGCCATATCAGGACTTATTTTTACCCCTTGAGTATACACACTCACAATGGCAGCTGAAGGTATCTGAGCTGAAGATGAAATTGTACTTAGAATTAATAGTACTAAAATGTATAATTGCTTTTTCATGACTAAATTTTTAAGTAAAATTAAAAGCCATAAGCTTAATTTAATTACATAATTGGGCTTAAAAAAGATAAATAAATATACAATTAACTTTTTTAAGTTGTTGATAAACAAGGCTTTAATATTGAAAAAAAAGACTAAATTTTTCCAATTCTAAATAAATAGAATGGTATATTTAAATCATAAAAACTTAAATGATACCAATAAACTAAAATAAAAACTAGAGATGGATTTATTAAAGGAGATATTAATAACCTTTTCTTCAAAGAAAAAAAGAGAATTCGAAAAATTCTTAGTAAGAAAAAGACCATCTGAGGACCGTAAGGATATTACGATATTGAATGCATTATTTCAATATTACAATTCACCTAAAAAAGAGAATTTAGTTCAAAAAGGAATGCAAAAATACCATGCAGTCAGAAAGCGGTTAACTAAAGAACTTATTCGTTTTATTATTCTTCAAAATGCCAACAATGAATTAAGCGCTAAGGATAGTGAAGGCTTTTTAAATTTAGCTAAACATTTCAAAGAGTTAAATAAATATGGGGTTGCTTGGTTTTTGCTAGAGAAAGAGGAGAAAAAGTGTGAGAAAACAAAGAACTATTTACTCAATATGAAAATCCAACGATTGAAGTTGGAAATTTTACCTTATTTCCCCAATGCTGATTTTGATTTGATCAAAAACAAACTTCTTGAGCTTCAACAGGCACAGGCTAAGGAAGATGAATTTCAACTTTATTTTATTCAGATAAGGAACATGTTTGCAGAGAAATTAGAAAGAGGAGACGTTGAATTTTCTAATCCAATTATTTCGAAAGCCATTGAGCAATATAGTAATATTAAAAATGAAAAAAACACCCCTAAAATTCAACTTAAAATCATAGAAATTCTTAGAGCTGAATATGGAGTTAAAAAGAATTTTATTGGTCTAGCAAAAGAGCTAAAAGGCTATTACAAACAACTGAATTTCTCTACAGAAGAAAGAAGCGGATTTAGTAATTCCATTGCTAATATAGAGTATATTATGGCATATACCATGTTAGGTATTAGAGACTTCGAAGAAGCTAAAATCCATCTTGAAAATTTGAAAATATTGATGGAAAAATCAGATTTAGTCAATTTAAATTATATCGGTAAATACGTTGCTATAACTAGCTTTCTCAAAATTTTTGAAAATAAAACTCTAGAGGCTATATTTCTAATTCAAGATTCTATTGAAAAATACGGGGTTAAAATTCCAGAAAGAGAAATCAACAATTTAAAATTAAATCAAGCCGCATTCCACTGTATAATGAGCGAATTTAAAGCGGCTAATAAAATACTTCTTGAATTTAACAAGTCAGATGGGTACTATCAAAAAAATATGGGCAGAGAGTGGGTAATAAGAAAAGAGATGATAAGAGCGATAGTACAACTTGAATTAAATAATATTGACATTGCAGAAAATATCATTTTAAGCATTGAATCTAAGCATAAAGAGCTATTTCAGAAAAAACAATTTATGCTGGTCAAACCATTTATCTCTGCAATGAAGTTGTATATCAATAATCCAGAAAAAGCAACTGAAGAAACTCTAAATCAAATTGAAAACGAAGGTGGTCTAGAAAAACATAAGATGTTCAGAGACCCTAGACTTATTGTTTTTTATGCTTGGTTAAAAGGTAAATTTAGCAATCGTGATTCTTCTATGACTTTGATGGAAGAATTTGCTAAGCTATAACAATTAAAAGTACTCGTAATAATACTTGTCACCGTTTGCTTTTTTCAGGCCAAGGTTATTTAGTTTCAGTTTTACAATGGTGTCTGTACTTTCAATAGTCCACAGGGTAGTTCCTCCACTTTCATAGGAGTAATCATAAATTACGGCAGATTTATCTTCAGAAAAGTTCCAAGTGCCTACCAATCCGTCAATTCCTAGAGCCCCCATCGAGTTGTCATTGTAAATTTTAAATGTACCATCTTTCACAAATTCAATGTATGAACCATCACTTTCAATAGATTCAAGCGTATTTGACGAAGCATCAAATTTTTCAATGGGCCTCCACTTTTGTTGAAGTCTTGTTGATTTTGGAAGGAGAGAAAAACCAGGGCCTTCTTCGTATTTGCCACATCCAGTTAAAAAAAGTAAAGCGCTCGCTAAAAAGCTAATTTTGATGACATTCATTTTTAAATATTTTACTCAAATATAGAAAAACCAACTTGAAATAGGACTAAATAAAACATTACGTTATAAATTATTAAAAGCATTCATTACAATGTTACCTTTGCAGCAAAATTCATCCCTATGAATATTAGAAATATTGCCATAATAGCGCATGTTGACCACGGGAAAACTACATTGGTTGATAAGATGATATACGCCTGTAAAGCCATTGACGATCGAAAAGAAACCAAAGAACTTATTTTAGATAATAATGATTTAGAAAAGGAAAGAGGAATAACAATTCTTTCAAAAAATGTTTCGGTTAGCTACAAAGATTATAAAATCAACATCATTGATACACCTGGTCACGCTGATTTTGGTGGAGAAGTAGAACGAGTATTAAATATGGCAGATGGTGTTTTACTTCTTGTAGATGCCTTTGAAGGACCCATGCCACAAACTCGATTTGTTCTTCAAAAAGCAATAGAATTAGGCCTAAAACCCTTAGTAGTAATCAATAAAGTGGATAAGGAAAATTGCAAGCCAGAGGAAGTTCAAGAAAAGGTGTTTGATTTGATGTTTAATCTTGATGCAACCGAAGAACAATTGGATTTTCCTACGATTTATGGCTCTGCAAAACAGGGATGGATGGATTTAGATTATAAAACACCTACTAATGATATTTTACCGTTGTTAGATGCTGTCATTGAGCACATACCAGCCCCTAAAATTAAATCAGGAACTACTCAATTATTAATTACTTCACTTGATTATTCTTCATTTATAGGTAGAATTGCTATTGGAAGATTACATAGGGGTAATTTAAAACAAGGTCAACAAGTATCTTTAATATCAAGAGAGGGTGAATCTAGGAAGAGTAAAATAAAAGAGTTGTATGTATTTGAAGGACTAGGAAAAGCAAAAGTAGAAGAGGTGGTTGCAGGTGACCTTTGTGCGATAGTAGGATTAGATGGATTTGAAATTGGAGATACCGTAGCAGATTTAAATGCCCCAGAAGCATTACCAACCATTCGAATTGATGAACCCACTATGTCGATGTTGTTTACCATAAATGATTCCCCTTTCTTTGGTAAAGAGGGTAAGTATGTTACATCTAGGCATATAAAGGAAAGGTTAGAAAAAGAATTAGAAAGGAATTTGGCATTACGTGTTGAGAATACGGGGTTATCCGATTCATTTAATGTATTTGGTAGAGGTGTATTACATCTTTCTGTGTTAATTGAGACCATGAGAAGAGAAGGGTATGAACTTCAAGTGGGTCAACCCCAGGTGATCATCAAAGAAATAGAAGGCGTAAAACATGAGCCAATCGAAGAATTGACTATTGATATTCCCGAAGAATATGCTGGAAAAGCGATTGAGGTTGTTGCCGTAAGAAAAGGAGAGATGGTCAGTATGGAACCAAAGGGCGATCGTATGTTATTGGAATTTAATATTCCATCTAGAGGTATAATTGGCCTAAGAAATTACCTTCTTACCACTACAGCTGGTGAAGCCATTATGTCTCATCGTTTTACTTCTTTTGAACCCTATAGAGGAGAAATACCGGAAAGGCAAAATGGGTCTTTAATTTCTATGGAGAATGGCCAATCAATCCCATACAGTTTAAGTAATTTACAAGATAGAGGGAAATTTTTTGTAGACCCTAATGAAGCTATTTATGAAGGTCAGGTCGTTGGAGAACATTCCAGAGCTAATGATTTAGTAGTGAATATAACAAAGACTAAAAAACTAACCAATATGAGGTCTTCTGGTGCAGATGATAAAGTAAAAATAGCTCCGGCTATACAATTTACGTTAGAAGAAGCATTAGAATATATTCAAGCAGACGAATATGTTGAGGTAACACCAACCAATATTAGGATTAGAAAAATCCTTCTTAAGGAACACGAGCGAAAAAGAGCTAAATGATTAATCACATCAGCTTAATATTTAAGAAACTAAAATATTAGTTTTTTATATTCTACATACATTAAGACTAACACATTTAATTAATGTTGTTTTAATACAGGCGTTAATTTTTACTAATCTAAGTTTATTTATTTTGAAGAGATTAATAGTTGTTTCTAAGGTTATGGGGGAGTTTATTTTCTGTTTATGCTTTAGTATTTCTGTGATGTGGATACTAGATTCAATGTAATACTTCCCCAATAATTACTAATCCCAATAATTATACGCTGTCTTTTATTTTTAGATTTTGAAAAAACATTCTAAACCAAGATATTGACAACGTAACTTAATTATATTTGGTTTGTAATAACTGCTGTAAAGCAATCTCATGAGAATATTTATTTTATTCATTTCTATCTTATTTCATGCTACTACTTTAAGTCAAATTAGTAAGCCAAAGATGGTCATTGCAATTGTTGTTGATCAAATGAAATATGAATACGTATATCGATTTTGGGATGATTTCAATAAAAAGGGGTTTAAGAAATTAATCGATGAGGGAACTTTTTGTAGAAATACACATTACAATTATGTGCCCACTTATACCGGTCCAGGTCATGCATCCATTTTTACGGGAACTACTCCAGCAGTACACGGAATAATTGGGAACA
>JAYYEV010000047.1:0-3954 GCA_036159515.1 Bacteroidota bacterium
CCAAATGCTATCATATGCTGTGGTAGATAGAACTATAAGACATGACGATGGTCCATTTCATTGGTATTGTGATTGGGGTCAATGTGAGCCTCATAATTTTTTTTGGTACGAAAACCCTAGTACTGGTAAAATCCATTTAATTCCATGGGATCTGGATAATGCATTTGAGAACATTATTGAGGATGCTAATCCTGTAACTCCAATTGCAGATGCTTGGGGAGATACTACAAATAATTGTCAAACATTCAATTATGGGGAATTGAATATTACTCAAAAATCTGCTGCTTGTGATAGAATAGTTGGTGGATTAGGTAGATTTGAAGTGGAATATCAGTTATTGAAAGACTCCTTAATTAATGGGCCTTTGGCTGAACAAACTGTTAATCTCCTTATAGACCAATGGGTGAATCAAATTAGAAACGCTACAATTGAAGCAAATCAACTTCATAATGATGCACTTACTTTAACTGATTGGGAAAATGCGATTACCAGACTGAAATCGCAGTTAGAGCATGCAAGAAACCATTAAGTATTTCACCTGTTAAAGTACATTCTTATTAACAATTTTATGTAGTTATTAACAATCTTGTGTTTGTCTTTACTGTTGATAACAACATAAAAATTGTAACTTAAAGAAATTATTCACGTAAATGATCTCATTTAAATAACTAAAAATGAGAGAAATAGGTCAAATTGCGTTCAATCTAATACTCTGGGCTGTTCTTGCCATAATGATTATGTTAAGTATGCCTTTGATAGCAAGTATCTAGTCTGTAAAGCAACATCAATCAATTCAAACTTCCAATTATTAATAAATGATAATGGTATTCGTATCCCTACATCACAGTTTTAATTTTTCAGCTTAGGTATTTGTGTGAGTTTTCTGTTAAAGTCATATAATTATACCACTACATATTGGGGTCGGGTCTTATTTACTTTAGTCTTTACAAGCTTTTGTATTAGTCTAATTGGCCAACATCGTTCTTATTACGATAAATACGAATACCGCAAGAAAAGACATGAAATAAACTTTGGTATTGGTGCATCTGGATGTCTTACAGACCTAGGTGGAGCTGATTTTGATGCATCAGTTTATGAAGAAGAAAGAAGTAAAAAGATTTTTCGTTCATTTTATGATGTAGATTTGGCTAAAACTAGATACGTAATAAATGCTGCTTATCTGTACCACTGGAAAAGAAAAATAAACTTTAGAGCTAACCTTGCTGTATCCAGTATTAGTGCTGATGATCAAGAAACAGCAGAATTTTATCGAAATAATCGAAATCTACATTTTAGGAGTCCAATTATTGAATTTTCTGGAATAGCTGAATTCTATCTAGCAAAACCTTCAACCGGGACAAAGTATAATTTGAAAAATACTGGAAACCGTAAAATCGCACCGAGATATTTATCTCGGTTGGGATTTTATTTTTTTGGAGGCGTAGGTGGATTTTATTTTGATCCAGTAGCTTTTCATAGATTTTCTTATGATCCTATTGTTGTTCAAAACACAAACTTTTCTCCAACCTCTTATACTAAAAAAATAAAGCTCAGAGAATTACACACAGAAGGTCAAGGCATGGAGGATGATCCAGCAGGATTTGCTAGAGGAAAAACATATAAACCAATCTCTATATGTTTACCCCTTGGATTTGGAATAGAAAAGGCAATTAGTAATGACATTGGACTCAAATTAGAAGGAGGATTTAGGTATACGTTTACAGATTATTTAGATGATGTTAGTCAAAATTATTACGATAGAACTGTACTAGAAGCAGAATATGGACTGATGGCTGCTAGCATGTCGGGTACATGGACAGGTAATACGTGGACTTATTATGGCATGGCCGAAACAGATAATAATGGGAATTGGATTTATCCTCAAAACACTACCCCAGAACCACTTATTGGAGGTGGAAATGTTTATTCATATCAAACCACACACACTGCACCAGGTTATCAGCGTGGAAATCCAGAAAATAATGATAGTTATTTTTTTGTTGTTATGAGCATTTACAAAAAACTAGATAGTCAAACAAAAGCATACAGAACCATTAATATGCATCAAAAAAGAAAAATTAAAGCTTCGTTTTAATGAATATAAGAATATGTATATTGATAATATCATGTTTTATTCTTACTGAAACTTTTGGTCAAGGTTTTTATAACCGTTATTCTTACAGAACAAAAAGAAATGAAATTACATTCGGAGGAGGAGCTAGTAGTTGTTTGACAGATTTAGGTGGTGGAGACGATATTGCAAGGGGGTTCTTATGGGATATTGACTTAGCAAAAACTAATTTTACTGCAAATTTTTCCTACCTATATAACATTAATTCCAGATTTGCTTTTCGAACAAGTCTTTCAGTTTCACAAATATCGGGTGATGATGCGCTCACGAACGAATTTTATAGAAACAATCGAAGACTCAATTTTGTTACTAATTTAATGGAAGGAGCTGGAATAATTGAGTGGGCATGGATAAAAGCCAGAACAGGAAGTAGATATAACACAAGATCACCGGCAGGAAGGTATCTAGGGGTGAAAAGAGGTTCTGGTTTTGGATTTTATGTGTTTGGTGGAATTGGTGGAGTTTACTTTGACCCATCAGGCTATGATCGATTTATAGATGAAAACGGTAGATTAGTAGGGAGTGGTTTAAAGTATAAACTTAGGCCACTACAAACTGAGGGTAAATCGTACAATAACATAGCTATTTGTGTTCCTTTAGGGTTTGGAATTAAAAAAGCATTCAATTCTCAAGGAGGTATAAAATTAGAAGCAGGATATCGATTCACAAATACAGACTACTTAGATGATGTGAGTGATGTGTATTATGATTGGGAAAACAATGGAGGTTCAGAAGCTCAAATTATCATGTCTGGGACACGAAGTGGGCATACATGGAATTACATTGGATACGCTGTAGACGTTAATGGCAATCCTATTCCCTACCCAATTGAGGGAACACCAGACCCAACGCTTACCGGGCCTAGACCATACAGAGCGACATACACCCACACCGAGCCTGGTTTCCAAAGAGGAAACCCATATAATGATGATAGTTATATGTTTCTTACACTATCTGTTTACAAGAAGTTTACCAATAAAACTAAAAGTTATAGAACTATTAGTGTAAACAGAAAGCGTAAGGTTAAAGCTTCTTTTTAAAAAAATAAAATAGTGAAGCCGGAGGGTTTATTTCATGAACCACAAGTGGATTCGAGCCTATATGCAATATTATAAATTGGCCAAACCTAAATTTCAATTCAGATTTGTTTTGTTACTTTTGAACGTGTTCAAAAAAAGCTTTTTATTATTCCTTTTTCTTCCAATTGTATTCTATTCTCAAAAGAATGTTACCATAAGCGGTTATATCGATGAAGCTAAAAGTGGTGAAAAATTAATTGGGTGTACTGTTTATGACCTTAAAAGCGGCAAAGGAACGGTAACTAACGATTATGGTTGGTATAGCTTAACAATCCCTGTAGATTCTGTAAAAATTAGAGTAAGTTACATTGGTTATGGTACTCAGATTTATGAGGATTATCTTTCTATTGACATCGTAAAAAACTTCTCCCTATCTGATAAAATGTTAGAGGAAGTAGAGATTCTTTCTACCAAAGAAGAGCAAGTACATCAGAAAACAGCCATGAGCACCATAGATCTTTCTATGGAAAAAGTAAAAGCGCTGCCGGCACTGTTGGGTGAAAATGACGTCATGAAAACCATTCAGTTATTACCTGGTGTACAAACTGGTAG
This sequence comes from Bacteroidota bacterium, assembly GCA_036159515.1. Classification (GTDB taxonomy): domain Bacteria; phylum Bacteroidota; class Bacteroidia; order Flavobacteriales_D; family Parvicellaceae. The sequence goes on from JAYYEV010000047.1 coordinate 3,763, forward strand.
TGAAGGAACGTCTGGGTTATATGTTATAGGTGGTGGACCAGACCAAAATTTAATTTTACTAGATGGGGTGCCAGTCTACAATGCCTCTCACCTATTTGGATTCTTTTCTGTATTCAACTCAGACGCAATCAATTCTACTAAACTAGTTAAGGGAGGATTTCCTGCTAGACATGGAGGAAGATTATCCTCTGT
>JAYYEV010000048.1:0-15301 GCA_036159515.1 Bacteroidota bacterium
TTCAACAGTGGATTGATAATGGATTTTCTACAGATCAATTATTAGAAGATTTCGATCAATTATTGAAGGATGTGATCAAAGATGAAATGAATGAAATGGGTGACTTTAGCCCATTTTACCAACAACTTGATGAAATGGAAAAAGCGTTATCAAATTTAGTTACTAAACAAGATCAATCGCTAAGAGGAGCAGTTGGTTCTTCTATAAATAGCATGAAAAAGGCATTGTCTAATACAGAAGGAAAGTATAAAAAAAGCATTAAAAGAAAAAACGAGCAGAAGCTGAATCAGCTTTTAAAAATTCAGAAACAAGTGATTCAAAACAATGGTCTTGTTGAAAGAAAAGAAAGCTTTATTTCTGCCTATTTAACCTTTGAAAATTTACCTAAATTACTCCTTGAGCATGCTAGTCCCGGATTAGGTGTGTTAACCCTCTTGTTGTATAAAAAATAACTCCCTTACAATGAACGAGATTTGAAGTATATAGCTAGTGGTAATTAAAAATCCTGAAATCATAATTATGTATTTTACCCAGGTTAATTCTAGCCATAATAAATAAATACCTCCAAATGTAATTATTGTTGAAGCAAAAGGCTCAATAAGAAGAAACCATTTTAATCGGGAATTGAATTCACAAAAGTAGAGTAGGAGTCCGGTGCAAAAGAAGATTAAAGAAAAGGAAATGATATGTTCATGTATAATGGTGATGATTTCACGAAAGGGTTTTTTGTACTTTAATTCCTGATTAAAATCAAACTCACTTTCATCTTCTGAAATATTTCCATTGTAATTCTCTTCTATGCCAGTTGGAGATAAAGAAGTTGTGGTGTTGACAAATAATAATCCGGTGAAATAACCAGAACTTAAGGAAACTAAAAAACAAAGTATACCTACTTTTCCAGCTCTAGTTAAATGATTTAGACGATACATAATCAGCGGAATTTAAATATATCCTTCATTTTTTAGTAAAACTGCCTTTTTTGTAAGGGTTTTTATGCCATTCACAGCAGCTCTACAAGATATAGTAGCACCAGAAATTCCTTGTATATCATCACCAATTTTAATTTTAGATTGGGATGTTTTACCATGAAATTGTTTTAAGAACACTTTACTACAAATTTCACCACCGTAGGCTTCCCGATAGACCAGTATATCTACTTTTTTGATACTTAAATCTTTATTTAAAATGACCATGTAATCAAATGTATCGAATTTACTTCTTTGGGAGTCTAGAAATAAATACCCTTTAAATTCTTCTCTGACAGATAGTTTGTAAAGGCTGTTAGACTTCATGTTAAGCCTTGTTTTTAAATCTGAGGGAAGAGGAATCGAAACTTGATTAACTTCTGCTGTTCCCCATGTTTTAAAAATTGATTTTTCAAGTTTCTTTAATCCACTTTTATTCAGCCAATGGGTTGTATCATTGGTAAATGAACATAATACGACAACCAAGAGAAATGGTTTAAAGAAATATGTAATAGAATTTAAAACCATACGGCAACACCTGCATTTATTTGGTGGTCTTGATTTGTGTTAGACATATTGGTAAAACGTTGATAATCTAGTTTAAGAACAGCCCCATTCGCCAGTTTCAGTCCAAAACCACATGTGATATCATTTCTGTTGTAGGCTAGGTTACGTACTAGTTCATCATATGTTGTATGGTGTGTATCATAATTTTCATATCTCATAAACAGGGTTAATTCTTGATCTATATCTTTTTTGAATAGTCTTAAAATATCGTAACCAGCTTCAAGGTAATATCCTAAAAACGAGCTCCCTAAATCTTGGTTAGTTTTGGTGTTGTAGGCTTTTACATTAGTGTTTTTGGAGTGGATAAATTGACCTCTAGCTTGGAACCCTTTATGTTGATATCTAAAATCTGCACCTAACATGGAAATACCAATCCTTGTGGAATCAGCGGTAAGAATCCCAACATCATTATTTTTAGAAATACCTTCTATAGCTGTGGTTTGTGTTTTTCCAAAATAACCTGCTAAACCAATTTTCAGCCCTTTAATTCCGTAAAAATCTATTTTAGTAGATAGGTTTGGTGACGAAATAATGGATTGAATTCCTTTTTGCCTTCCCTTTCTATATCCATCGATACCTCTTAAAATACCATTTCCATTGTAAGATAAAAATCCATTAGTCAGGTAGGCTTGATACTTAATGGAGTAATCAGACAATTTTCCTGTAAAACCAGCTCCAAGTTCCCTCCAAGTAGTTGGGATTATTTTTCCATCCAAATTTGGCCTTTCTACTCCGTTAAATGTAGTGGGTTCGTGATATTCATTTACTATGCCCATAGGAACAAGAATTAGTCCCGCTCTAAAATTTAAAAATGAATTAATATTTTGTTGTAAAAATGCTTGTTCTACATACATCTCATTAGCATGTTCAACCTCTAATTCTGTGACGAAGAATGTTTTAGCCGCAAATTGATACCCAAAAAAAGTGATTAGTCTGTGTACATCCATCTTTCCGTTCTGAAATACTTCATTACCAAAGGGCTGATTATAATCAATTTGACCATATCCAGAAACGGTAATTCTACCACCATTGCCTGAAATGATATTATCGGCAGTATTTAAGGGTTCATTGGTTATCGAATCATTATTAGTGACCTGTCCAAATAAAATAACTGAACAGAAACTAAAATAAAAAGTAAGGAAGTGTTTTTTCATTGATGCTATTAAATTAATAAGCAACAAAAGTAGATGGATACGAATTTTGAATCAATACCCTTTTTGTGGTATTTTGAATCATTCTAAATAAGGAATTACTTTTTCATGACACTCAAAAAAGCATGAATCCAACCAGTTATGATAAGTGTTCCTCCTATAGGAGTGATAGGTCCAAATAACGATTTTAGCCAATTGTAATCTTGAAAAAAAGATATAGATAAAGATAATCCGTATAGAGATCCACTGAATAGAATGATACCTAAACTAATTAAAAAAAGTGTCGTTGATTTTCGTTTTATCAAGTTTTGATTTTGTAAAACAATAATGAGTAATAAACCTAGCGAATTAGTTAGCTGATATAAAATTCCCTTTTCCCAAATCTCTTTACTGTAATCATTAAAAAAATCTTTCAAGGCATGAGCTCCAAAAGCGCCTAGAATTATGGAAATGACTATGCTTAAAATAGAGAACTGTAAGAAAAGCTTAGCTTTCATTAATTTGTTTTTTAAATTGTAAATTATTGCCTTTTGGTAAAGATAATTTTACTTGATTTGTATTGAAATTTAGTTGAATGAAAAAGATTATCATTTTTGGTGCAGGACGTTCTTCTACGTCTTTAATTGAGTATTTACTTTCTATTGCAAAAGAACAGCATTTATTCATCACTCTTTTAGATTTCAATGAAGAATTAGCCAAATCGAAAATCAGTAATCATAAATATGGTGAAGCCTACTTTATTGATGCGAATAACCAAAATGAAAGACTCAAATTTATTAAAGGATCTCAATTAGTTATATCCATGCTACCGGCACATATGCATCTAGGCATAGTTAAGGATGCAATTCATGAAAAAGTACATGTAATTACCCCAAGTTATGTCACAAAAGAAATAAGGTCCTTGGATGAAGCTGCTCAAAATAATGATGTCCTTATCTTAAATGAGATGGGTTTAGATCCTGGGATCGATCATATGTCCGCTAAAAAAATTATTGATGAAATAGAAGACAATGGAGGTAAATTAACTGGATTTGAATCATTTACAGGTGGGTTAGTAGCTCCTGAAAGTGATGATAATCCATGGAATTATAAATTCACTTGGAACCCAAGAAACGTAGTTTTAGCAGGGCAGGGTGGTACTGCAAAATTTATCCAAGAAGGAAAGTATAAATACATCCCCTACAATAAATTATTTAGAAGGACCGAAATTATTGAAATTGAAGAATATGGCAAGTTTGAAGGCTATGCCAACCGTGATTCACTTCGATATCGTTCTGTTTATGGTTTGAATGAAATTCCTACCATGTATAGAGGTACTCTTAGGAAAATTGGTTTTTGCAGAGCTTGGAATGTCTTTGTACAGTTAGGATTAACGGATGATTCTTATGTTATTGAGGGTTCTGAGCACATGACAAATAGAGATTTTATAAACTCGTTTCTTGCTTATAATCCGCACGATTCAGTAGAATTGAAATTACGACATTATTTAGGCATCGAACAGGACGATTATATATGGGAGAAACTTGTTTGGTTAGGGCTGTTTGAGGACAAAAAAATTGGTTTAAAAAATGCTACTCCAGCTCAAATTCTTCAAAAAATATTACAAGATAAGTGGTCTCTTACTGAAGAAGACAAAGACATGATAGTGATGTGGCATAAATTTAATTTTATTCATAAAGGAGTGGATAAAGAAATTAGGTCACACATGGTTTACATTGGTAAAGATAGTCAGTTCACGGCTATGAGTGATACCGTAGGATTACCATTAGGCATTGCAGCAAAGCTTTTGCTTAATGAAAAGATAAAAGGTAGGGGAGTTAAGCTTCCCATTGAAAAAGAAATTTACCAGCCAGTTCTAGACGAGCTAGAAGAGCTGGGAATAACTTTTGAAGAAAAGGATGTGCCTCCTGTATATTATTGAATTTCTAAATTAGGAATTTCTTCTTTTACGTTTCCGTAAAGTGATTTAGATTCAATTTCCTTCATTTTCATCACCATATTCAACGCAGCAGGTACTACATCGCTACTTACTACTACCAACGAGTCGTCCTTTGCATTTTCAATGGCATATTTTATAGCTTCGCTTTCCTTTGGTATGATTTTGACAGGCTTTTTAGGGTCAATATCTATGATACCATCATGTATCTCCTTGATTAATTCTTCTTCTTCTTTACCTCGGAGATTTCTATCTTGTCTGATTATGATTTCATCAAACATTTCAGCGGCTATTTGACCTAATTCAAAGTTATCTTGTTTTCTTCTATCTCCAATGCCTGCAATAATACCTACTTTCGGTTTGCCATCTAATTTTTCCACATATTTATGAAGTGCTCTTAATCCCGCCGGATTATGTGCATAGTCTAGAAGAACATCAAATTTATTAAAGTTGAACATATTTAATCTTCCAGGTGTTTGAGAAGGAGACGGAATAAATGACTCAATAGCAACTTTAATATCTTCAATAGAGAAACCTTGTAGATAGGTAGCCAACACAGCTGCAAGTACGTTTTGTATCATAAAAGAAGCCTTACCACCTTTAGTTAACGGAACGTTTACGGCTTTAGCAACTCTCATTTTCCATTCACCTTTGATGATGGTGATATATCCATTCTCGTAAATAGCGGATACACCATTATTTTTACTATGACGTAGAATTCTTGGATTTTCTTCATCCATAGAGAATAGGGCATATTGAGATTCAATGTTGTTTCTCATAGCGTAAACTCGATCATCATCTGCATTTAGTACGGAATATCCATCTTTATGTACGGTTTCTGGAATTACCCCTTTTACTTTAGCCAGTTGATCTATAGTATGTATTCCCTTTAAACCTAAATGATCTCCTGCAACATTGGTAACTACACCAATATCACATTTCTTGAAACCAAGACCAGCTCTTAAAATACCTCCTCTAGCACATTCTAAAACAGCGAAATTTACGGTTGGATCTTTTAAAACAAATTCTGCACTTACTGGACCAGTGCAGTCTCCAGTCATTAGTAATCTATTTTGAATATAAACCCCGTCTGTTGTGGTGTAACCCACTTTTTTGCCTCGCATTTTGGCTATATGAGCAATTAATCTGGTAGTTGTAGTTTTTCCATTTGTTCCTGTTACTGCAATGATGGGAACTCTTGAATTACTTCCTGGAGGAAATAACATATCTACCACATGACCACCTACATTTCTGGGTAAACCATCGGTAGGTTGTAAATGCATTCTGAATCCAGGACCTGCATTTACTTCTAAAACCGCTCCACCTGATTCGTTTATGGGTTTGGTTAAGTCATGTGCCATAATATCAATTCCACAAATGTCAAGACCAATAATCTTTGAAATTCGTTCGGCCATAAAAATATTGTAAGGATGAATTAAATCCGTTACATCTTCTGCAGTACCACCTGTGCTGAGGTTTGCTGTACTTTTAAGTTTTACAAATTCCCCTTTTTTTACAACTGATTCAGGAGTAAGATTATTTTCTTTTAACAATTCTAGGGTAAGGGAGTTAATTGAAATTTCAGTAAGCACTTTTTCATGTCCATAGCCTCTTCGCTCATCTTTATTTACTTCATCAACTAGTTCTTGAATGGTCGATTTCCCATCTCCAATAACGTGAGCAGGTGTTCTTTTTGCTGCGGCTACCAACTTATGATTAATAACCAATAGCCTGTAATCTTCACCTGTTATAAACTTTTCAACGATAACAAGTCTAGATATTTCTTTGGCTTCTTTAAAAGCGATTAACGCTTCCTCCATACTGTTAATATTAGTGGTGATTCCTCGACCATGATTTCCATTAACCGGTTTTATGACAAGAGGAAAACCGACATATTCAACAGCTTCTTCCAAGCCTCTTTCTGTTCTGATAATATCCCCTTTTGGTATCGGCACTTCTGCTTGTTCTAGAAGTAATTTGGTTTCTTCTTTGTCACAGGCTATATCAACACCAATATTGCTGGTTTGACTCGTGACAGTGGCTTGAATTCTTTTTTGATTGGCACCATATCCTAATTGACACAAAGAGTAACGATTCAATCTAATCCATGGAATATTTCGAGCCTCTGCTTCTTTAATAATAGATGCAGTAGAAGGACCAAGCCCTTCATTTTGCCTAATTTCTTTCATGTTCATGATATCTTCTTCAAGATCATATTCTTCTCCAGCGATTAGTGCTTCTGCAATTCGAAATGATGCCTTTGCAGCGTATCTTCCTACACGACCTACCATATGGTTAAATACTACAAAATAAACCCCTTCCTCACCATAGCCTCTCGTTCTTCCAAATCCACAATCCATCCCTGCAAGAGTTTGAATTTCAAGCGCAATGTGTTCAATGACATGCCCCATCCAAGTTCCTTCTTTGACTCGTTGGAAAAACCCTCCTTCTTTACCTATAGAGCATCGATGACAATACATGGACGGAAACATCTTTTCGAGGCGTTCACTAAAACCATCAATCTTATTAGTAGGGAATTCTTCCATTTCCTCTAAATCTAAGACCATAACGGTAAGATTGTGCCTTCTAACTGACCAATAATTTGGTCCTTTCATGGTTTTGATATCAACTATTTTCATGGTTCTAAATTAGCTTATTTTAAAAAAATCGCGAATATATAATAAAGCTCAAGCTTATCAACCCAAATTTTATTTTCTTTACGATAAATTAATATTCCAATAATGTTGAAAGGTACATTAATTCCCATAGGTGGTAATGAAGACAAGGGTTCAGATGAAGAAATTAGTGAATTCGTCAAAGATGGCATCTTGTCCCAAGTGGTAAAAGAGAGTGGTGGTGAAAATGCAAATTTCTTAGTTATCCCCACTGCTTCAAAGATCCCAAAACAAGTGGGTAAAAATTACAAAAAAGCGCTTAAAAGGTTAGGTTGTGTAAATATTAACATTAAGAACATAAGTAAACGCAGTCAATGTGATAAGAAATCCATTCAACAACTTTTCTTAGATGCGGATTGTATTTTCTTTACTGGCGGAGATCAATCTAGAATTGTCGATATCATTGGAGGGTCTATTGTACATGATATTATTTTTAATAGATTGAAAAATGATAATATAGTACTATCAGGTACAAGTGCCGGTGCTATGTCCATGTCAAAGGAAATGATTATGGGTGGAAGTAGTGTTGAATGTTTGGTAAAGGGTTCAGTTAAAATGAGAGAGGGAATGAATTACATTCCTGATATGATTATTGATTCTCATTTTGTTAATAGAGGAAGATTTGGTCGATTAGCAGAAGCTGTAGCTCGATTTCCTGATCTTATTGGTATTGGACTTGCAGAAGATACGGGATTAATTATTAAAAATAATGAGTTTAAGGTAATTGGTTCAGGAATGGTAATCGTATTTGACCCTTCTGGATTGTCCCATAATAATTACGAAGTTTTACATAAAGATTTACCGATGAGTATGACTAATCTTACAACTCATATTTTAGCGGACGGAGATTCCTTTCATATGCATAACAGAACTATTAAGGTTTATCCCTTTGAGGAATATATAAATCAGTAAATTTCGATTAGGGGAGTCCCGTTTTTAGACCAAGAAGCTCGATACATTCCATCTGTGTTAAATGGCATCTCAATATTTCCTTTATTGTCAATAGCAATTAATCCACCGTCCCCACCAATTTTTTTAATTCTATTATGAATCACCTTAGATGTGGCTGTTTTCAAGTCAAGTTGTGCCATTTCCATTAAACAGGAAACATCATATGCTGTCACTTGTCGTATGAAAAATTCACCTGATCCTGTGCATGACACTGCACATGTGTTGTTATTGGCATAGTTTCCAGCCCCTATAACAGAACTATCTCCTATTCTCCCATATTTTTTATTTGTCATTCCTCCTGTTGAAGTTGCAGCAGCTAAATCCCCCTGCATGTCTAAAGCTACCGCACCAACCGTTCCAAACTTCTTAGGATTGGTTTTGGAGTGATCTAGTTGAAATTGATCACTATCTTTAATAGAAATCCATTGATCATATCTAAATTGATCAAAGAAATAGGTGTTTTCGGCTGTCTCACATTTCATTTCTTTTCCAAATTGGATTGCACCATCACCCGTAAGAATTACGTGTTCACTATTTTCCATAACATGTCTTGCGACTAAAATTGGATTTTTAAATTGATCAATGCCACATACAGCTCCAGCATTAAGGTCTTTCCCATTCATAATAGAAGCATCCATTTCGTGTTTCCCAAGGTGGTTAAAAACAGATCCTTTACCAGCATTGAAAAGAGGATTGTTTTCAAGCTCAACAACTGCACAGCAAACAGCCTCTATTGCACTTCCCTTTTTTTGTAATACTTCTTTTCCTTTTAAAATCGCATCTTTAAGTCCTTTTTTATATTTGATTTCTAGCTCTTCTGTTAATTCTTCTTTTAAAATGGTGCCCGCACCTCCATGTATGGCAATTCCTATATTCATAACTTAAAATTTAGATTTATTGTGATAAATCGTTTGTTATTTACAAAAATGCAATTGTTTAAAAAAATGTGCATATAAATCATGTACAAAATATATTGTAACTGGAATATTATATAATATTGCTCAAAATATTTGTTATTTCTACATTCAAACCCATACAATTCGACACTTCTACACCGGATTTTGTAAAAGTTCTAAGAAAAAGAGTAAATAGATACTTTAAAGAAAATAATGTTTCAAGAAACAGTAATGGAGCCATGATTTTTAAGAGCGTTTTTATGCTTTTACTTTTTTACATTCCATATTCTCTTATATATACTCCTTTCATTGATGGTTTTTGGTATTTAATTCCTTGGACCGTAATGGGCTTTGGTATGGCTGGTATAGGACTTTCGGTAATGCATGATGGTAATCATAATGCCTATTCAAAAAATCAGCTAATCAATAAACTCTCAGGTTTTGGATTAAATCTGATGGGTGGTTATGATTTGAATTGGAGAATCCAACATAACTTGTTACATCACACTTATACTAACATTGATGGTATGGATGAAGATGTAGATGCAGGTGTAATTTTGAGATTTTCTTCAAACCAAAAGAGAAAACGACATCATCGTTTTCAACATATTTATGCTTGGTTATTATATTCTCTTTTGTCAATATCGTGGATTACAAATAAGGATTTTATTCAAGTGGTTAAATACCATAAAATGGATCTTTTAAAGTCTCAAAATATTTCTTACGGAAGAGCCTTACTAAACCTTTTTTCTTGGAAGATATTTTATTTTCTTTACATTTTAGTAGTACCTATTTTAATTTTAGGAAACCCCTGGATACATATTGCTGGATTCTTTTTAATGCATTTCATAGCTGGCTTTTTTCTTTCTACCATTTTCCTATGCGCTCACATTGTTGATCAGACTGATTTTCCAGAGCCTGACAATTCTGGAAATATTAAGAAAAATTGGTACGTTCATCAATTAGAAACTACAGCAAACTTTTCAAATTACAGGAGTTTTTTCTCTTGGTTTATTGGTGGTCTGAACTATCAAATTGAACATCATCTATTCCCTTCAATTTGTCATGTTCATTATCATGATATTTCCAAAATTGTAAAGAAAACTGCTGAAGAATACAACATACCTTATCATGCTAACCACACTTTTTTTAGTGCCTTAAAACACCACTACAAACATCTCAAGCTGATGGGGAAGGGTAGTTAGTTTCTGCTTTTTAGTTCTTTAAGCGTTTTAGCGTAATCTTCTTGAATCTTTTTAACTGAATTTCTTTTTTGTGAATGACTATAACCTCCTACAAAAGTGTCTAATTGAAATTCACTTCCTGATGCATACACAGCAGTATCCAATAATTGATGGTTATTTGTATGGGACAATAACGGATGTTTGTTGTCAAGCTGAATGAAATTAAGAGGATGATTTAATTCAAAATATTTTTCAATTTCCATTCCAACAGCTGAATTACCATTTAAAATGGCATGGTGAAACGCTACCTCAGCACTTGAGAAATGCGCTAAATTGTCTTGATGAAATGTGTTTCGTCTATTGGTAACTAATCTTTGGCCATAGTCTAACATTCTAATCTCATCAAATGGATTAATTGAGATGTGACTATCACTTCCTAAAGACCACCTCCCATTGTTTTTTTGATATTCAGCAAAAGGAAACAATCCATCAGCTAGATTCCCTTCTGTGGTCGGGCATAAAACCACGTTGACCTTGCTTTTACTCAATAAGTGAATTTCTTTATTGGATAGGTGAGTAGCATGTACTAGATGGTGGCTGTGGTTTAAGTTTATTTGTTCTGACAGCCACTCAACAGGTCTTTTCCCAAGAGATTTTATCGCGTCATTTACTTCCTTTTTTTGCTCAGATATATGCAGGTGGAAGGGGTGTAGATTATTATTAAATTCATTAATTTGAATTAAATTTTCTTGATTTACGGCTCTAATCGAATGAATGCCTATTCCTACATGTTGATTGTATGCTTTTGTAATAGATTTAGTTTTCTCAAATAAGTCAAGGTATTCCTCAATATTTTTGGAAATAAATCTTCTTTGTTCATTTTGCGGCGGTTGATTAAAACCACCCATCTGATAACACATAGGAATAAGAGTGATATTGATTCCAGCCATCTTTGCTGCCTCTAACAATTGCATTCCCATTTCAGCATGGTTACTGTATTTATTTCCCTTTTGGTCATGATGTAAATAATGAAATTCAGCTACGTGTGTGTATCCATTCCTGACCATTTCACTGTAAAGGAATGCTGCAATGTTTCTTAATTGATCTGGATTTACTGTTAATGCAAGATCATACATGGCTTTTCTCCAACTCCAGAAATTAGAATTATTTCCTATGGGATGTTTTTCTGCTAAACCAACCATGGCAAACTGAAAGGCGTGGGAATGAGCATTCGGAATTCCAGGTATAGCTAAATTGATTGTTACTTCTTCACCGTTAAAATTCGTAACCCCTTCTTTTATGGAAGTAATGCAACCCTTCGTATTTATGGACACTAATACATTTTCTTTCCAACCTAGTTCAGTCCATAATTTTTTGAAGTGAAATGATTTCATATTAGTGATTCTATTAAGAGTTGGAACGTGTTTTTAAGTATTTTTTTTATTTCCTCAGCCTTTTTTTCGTCATACTTTGTTTCATCATGACTCATGTATAAATCCTTACACATCTCTAACTGTATGGCGTGTATGTGTTGACTTGGGTTTCCTTTACTCCTTGTAAGATACCCTCCTTTGAACGGACTATTATAATTTACCTGCAACCCCGATTTATTTAATTCATCCATCGTAATTTTTGAAAACTTGATATCACATGATGTAGATTCGTTATCTCCAATAATAAAATCTGGGAAAGGGTTTTTGTGAATAGTAGGTACTAATCTTCTAATAGAATGAGCATCCCAAAAAAAAGCTTGGTTAAATTTTGATTTAAAATCTATTAAAAGCTGATTGATTTTTTCGTGATATGGGTTAAAATAATGAGCTAATCTACCTTCTATTTCATGTGGGTTCAGTACGTACTCATTTCGGTAAATGTCCTCTCCTAAAAAGTTTGTAGTTGGACATAAACTAGTTATAATTCTTCCATCATAATAAAGTGATTTGTTGTTTGGTTCTCTGTTTAAATCAATAACCCACCTTGAATAGAAAGGAATAATAGTTGTAATACCGAGAGCTGGAGCAAAATCATATAATTTATCTAGAAACCAATCTGTATCATCTAAATTTTCCAATTGATTTTTTTTATACATAGCAGACAAATTTTCTGGAATACCAGTACCACAATGTGGTATGCTTAACACAAAAGGAACTGCTCGATTAGTAGGTTCTATTATTTTAAAGATCTTCAAGAAATTTTATAAATATTAACAAACAAATGAATTAATACTACAATATTCGTAATTCAAAAAGTTATATTCACATATATTTAAATAAAAAAGACAAATGTTTGAAAATGATGTAGAAGCCGCTAATGCCTTTGTGAAGAAGATAGATCTATTAAAACTAGAAATTTCTAAAAAAGTAATTGGTCAAAATAATGTGATTGACCAAGTTTTAATAAGCGTATTTTGTAAAGGTCATGCATTGTTGGTGGGTGTGCCTGGCTTAGCTAAAACATTAATGATAAATACCATTGCGGAATGTATGGGTTTAGATTTCAATCGGATTCAATTTACACCTGACTTGATGCCCTCTGATATTTTGGGTGCAGAAGTGCTGGACGAAAATAGATCCTTCAAATTTATCAAAGGCCCCGTATTTTCAAACATCATATTGGCAGATGAAATCAATAGAACTCCTCCGAAGACTCAGGCGGCACTTTTAGAAGCCATGCAAGAAAAGTCAATTACAATTTCGGGTAAAAATCATACATTAGGAAATCCTTTTTTTGTGCTTGCTACACAAAATCCCATTGAACAGGAAGGAACCTATCCATTGCCGGAAGCTCAATTGGATCGATTTATGTTCAATATAGAAGTAAACTATCCCTCATTTGAAGAAGAAGTAAAAATAATTGAAGAAACTACAGGTGTAGTAGACCAAAAGTTGGATGTAATCATTAATCAAGATGAAATTTTATTTTTTCAGGATTTAATTCGTAGAGTACCAGTAAATCAAAGTGTTGTAGAATATGCGGTTGGTTTAGTTCATAAATCCAGACCAAATGCTAATGAATCTTCGGAATTTGTGAAAAAGTATATTTCGTGGGGTGCTGGTCCTAGAGCGTCACAATATTTAATTTTGGGAGCCAAATGCCATGCTTTGAAAATGGGAAAATATGCTCCAGACATAGAAGATGTAAAAGCAGTTTCTGCTCCTATATTGAGACATAGAATTGTAAAAAATTACGTAGCTGAGGCGGATGGATTAACCATAGATAATATCATAAATGAAATATTATAACAGTTTCACCATTCAAATAAATAGTTTATAATTCTATTCATCCACGGGTTGGATTTCCCCTTCATTTCTAGTTCTGTTCTTAGTTCTTTTTCTGTATAGGTTTTTTTGATTTTTAGATCTCCTATTAATTCATCTACTTGGTCATTGTTTTTTTCTATTTTTTTAGCAAAATAAACTACACCACCGTCCTCTGTAGCTAGTCCAAGAATGGTTCCAGGTAAGCCGTTAAATGTTTCTGGCCCTGTACTAGGTAAAATTTGATCTGTATACCATGCATAGATTCGCGTAGTATCATTTTTTTGCCATATGGCTCTTCTACATTCATAGCCTGCAATAAATCTTTTTCTTTCAGTTATTTTCCAAGTTCTTTTTACGATTTCATCTTTAACGGTTTTTCGGTCACCAAATAAATTATAAACGTTTATCCTTTCTCCGGTGGTAAAGTCTTGCAAAACTGTGTTTTTGGATGTAGCCCAATCGGCTTTAGATGGAATAGTAGACTCGTCAGGTAAAAAAATGGATTTCTCAGGATTAAAATATAAGTTAAATCGATCAATTTTAGTTTTTTCTCCTCTTAGCCATCGTTGTGATTCTGGAGTTTTATACTTTTTTAGCAAATTTGTTTTTCTTTCAAATAAAATTACACCGCTCTTAATTTGTCCGCTTAAAGAAAGGGTGCAGTTAAAAACAAAAAACAGGCATATGCTTTTAGTGAAAACTTTCATCTTTTACCTTCGTTTTATTATTGTTAAATTTATAAGTCATCTTTAATAAAAAATACCTTGAAATAATAGTAGTTTGGTCATCAATTATCATGTTGTTTTGAATGGATCGTTGAACCATGGTATTTTGATTTAGTATATCATTTCCTTCAATAGCTAGGATGAGATTTTCGTTTTCTAGAAAACGTTTCCCTATGTAGCAGTCAAGTAATAAAAAACTGATATTGTATCCATCCGCCCACTGATTATTAATAGTGTAATCGCCAACGATTTCAAACTCCATATTCCATGGTAGCTCTAGGCTTAATTCAGCAAAATAATTTTGAGTAGTAAATGGTACATTGTTATAAAATGGTAAACTGTTATTTGGTTTTGAATAAGACAGCTCTGCTCCAATCTCAAAGAATAGAGAATCTGTTTCAAATTCTAAAGACAAATCAGCACGATTTGAAAAAGTCTTTGTGGTGTTTTCTAAACCATCTATTATGTTCTTTGTGATGTTATAAGCAGTAAAAGTACCACCTCTTAGTCCTAGTGGAGTATTTCCGATAGGTATTTTTCCACCTAAATTGAAGCTATTAAATTGTTGTTGATCTACATTAATGGATTTAGAAATAGATCTTCCTAAACTATCGTAAGTTACTTCGGTTGAAAATGCATTTTGCACGGTTCTGTGAGTCAAATTAGTCCATACGTAACTCCCAGTTAGTCCTTTCCAATGATTGTAAGATGCAGATAGCATATGAGTGTAATCTGGAACTAGCTCTGGATTACCTTGAGAAATCCTGTTGGGATTTGCGTTGTTTTGAACTGGCTGTAGTTGGTTTAAAGATGGTTGTCTTGAGTTTGTTCTGTAATTGAATCTAAAACGTTGTGAATTGCTGAATTTATGTCGGTAAGAAATTTGAGGTAGTACATCCCAGAAATTTAAGTCATCAGTTAATGGTGTTCCATCTAAGCCTTGGTTTATGATTAGTACATTTCTAGCATATGCACCCAGTTTTAGTGAGTT
>JAYYEV010000049.1:0-21580 GCA_036159515.1 Bacteroidota bacterium
GAGCCCACTTTTAATGTTTGAATAGGTATTTTTAAATAATCTATTGGACTAGCTGGTGAAGCAAAATGAAGGATATAATCCAAATCTCCTTTAAAATCAATATGTTTAGAAACATCATGTTCTTTGAATTCAAAATGTTCAAATGATGACAAAAACTCTATGTTTTTTTTAGAGCCAGTGATGAAGTTGTCCATACCAAATACTTGAAATCCATCGTTAAGAAAACGTTCCGAAAGATGTGAACCCAAAAACCCAGCTGCACCCGTAATTAATACCTTTTTCACCCCTTATTATTATTAACTGTTGCTCTACCAATACTTTGATAAAAGAAAGGTCTTGAATTCATACCTTCTAAATCATATAAATTCCTTCCATCAAATATGATAGGGTCTTTCATCAATTGTTCCATTTTAACAAAATCAGGATTTCGAAATGCAGACCACTCTGTTGCAATTAATAATGCATCTACATCCTTCAAGGCGTCATAGCTACTGTCTGCATAGCTAATTTGGTCTCCAATAATATCTTTAACATTGGTCATTGCCTCTGGGTCATAAGCAATTATTTTAGCTCCCAGTTCTAATAGTGAATTTATCATGTATAATGCTGGTGCTTCTCTGATGTCATCGGTTTCTGGTTTAAAAGCCAAACCCCATAGTGCCAATGTTTTACCTGACAAATTTTCACCAAAGTACGACTTCACTTTCTCTACAAGTGAAAATTTTTGTTTATGGTTTACATTCAAAACTGCATCCACAATTTTAAACTCGTAATCCACATCATTACCTGCTTTTTTTAGGGCAAGAACATCTTTTGGAAAACAACTTCCACCATATCCTATCCCAGGAAACAGAAATCGATTACCTATTCGGCTATCAGTACCTATCCCTTTTCTTACTTTGTCTACATCCGCTCCAATGAGTTCGCAGTAATTTGCAATTTCGTTCATAAATGTAATTTTAGTAGCTAAAAAGGAATTAGCCGCGTATTTGGTTAATTCAGCAGATTTTTCATCCATGAATAAAATTGGATTACCCTGTCTTACAAAGGGCTGATAAAGTTCAGTCATTAACTTTTTTGCCTTTTCACTACTGCATCCTACTACAACTCTGTCCGGTTTCATAAAATCATTTACTGCGAAACCTTCTCTTAAAAATTCTGGATTTGAAACCACATCAAAATCAACTGTGGCATGTTTACTAATGGCCAATTTTACTTTTTCAGCCGTACCCACTGGAACTGTACTTTTATCAATAACTACCTTGTAATTGTCAATAATCTTCCCTAGATGATCTGCAACACCTAATACATAACTTAAATCAGCCGAACCATCCTCCCCTGGAGGTGTGGGTAGAGCTAAAAAAATCAATTCTGCATCCTTTACCCCTTCTTCAAGACTGGTAGTAAATGAAAGTCTATTTTGCTTTAAGTTACGTTCAAAAAATACATCTAGATGTGGTTCATAAATTGGAACTTCACCCTTTTTTAATTTATCAACTTTTTCTTCATCTACATCAACACAAACGACATTATTACCCGTTTCTGCTAAACAAGTACCTGTTACTAACCCAACATAACCTGTTCCCACTACTGCTATATTCATTTATTTAAATAGTTTTTAATATGATTAATAATATATAGTTGTTGATTTTCTGAAAGTTCAGTGTGCATCGGCAATGAGATCACCCTTGAAGTAAGCCACTCTGTGTTGGTAAGGTCACCTTTTGAGAACTCAATGGTAGAAAACATTTTTTGACGATGAGCTGGAACAGGATAATACACCATTGCGGGAATTCCGTTTGTTTTTAAATAATTTATAAGATCATCTCTGTGAACGGAATCATCTAACTGTAAAGTGTATTGGTGAAAAACATGGTCAGAATCAACAGTTCTAAATGGTATTTTTAATTTATGCTCATTTTTGAAGTGATCATCATAAAAAGATGCGGCTTGTTGTCTATTGTGAATGTAAGTATCTAACTCCTTTAGTTTTATTCTAAGGATAGCAGCTTGTAAATTGTCAAGTCTAGAGTTGCAACCAACTCTATCATGATAATATTTTTTAGATTGGCCATGATTTGCAATCATCCTTAATTGTGAAGCTAATTCGTCATCATTAGTCATTAGAGCACCACCATCGCCATAACAACCTAGATTTTTAGAAGGGAAAAAACTAGTACATCCCACGTTTCCAATTGTCCCTGTTTTGTGTGTGTTTTTAAAACCATTATAGGTACATCCTATTGCTTGGGCATTATCTTCAATAACATAAAGATCATGTTTAGAGGCAATATCCATTATTTCAGTCATATTGCATGATTGACCAAATAGATGTACAGGAACAATGGCTCTTGTTTTTTTAGTAATTGCTTTTTTAATTGCAGTTGGTGATATGTTAAATGTATTCGGATCACAATCGACGAAGACTGGTTTTAAACCCAACAAACCAATTACTTCAGTAGTTGCTATGTACGTATAAGAGGGAGTAATTACCTCATCACCGGGCTTTAAACCAAGCCCCATCATAGCAATCTGCAAAGCATCCGTTCCGTTACCACAGGTGACTACATGTTTTACGCCTAAATAAACTGCTAGTTCTTCTTGAAATTTCTTAACCTCTTCCCCGTTAATAAACTGTGTTGAATTAATGACATGTTGAATTGCAAAGTCTACCTCATTTTTAATATGATTATACTGTGATTTTAAATCAACCATTTGTATGTTCATGTCCTCAGCCACAGGGTGAAAAATTGAATTTGCGAATATACGTATATCAAGACATTATACCAATTCTTATATTTGTTTTCATGTTTCTTAAGATTCGTCCCATTTTGATTCTAATTATCTGCATTAATTTAAATGTAGTTGCAGTAGGTCAAAATATTAAAGATTCCATTTTAACTATTCCATTGATAAAAGTTAGTTTGGCCGTTCAAATGCCAGAAGGAGATTTAAAAAATTATTTTGGGATAAATAGTAACATTGGATGTTCTTTTGGATTAAAAAATAAAAAAAACCAAACCTTTGAATTTTCCTACAACTTTATCCATAGCAAAAATGTAAAGCTTACTGATGTTATCGACCCCCTACTTAATAGTCAAGGATGGATAATCAATCAGCATGGTGAACAAAATTTATTTGTACTTTACCAACGGGGAGGATTAGTAACTGCTGATATAGGAAAAATACTTCCCATTCTTGGTCCAAATCCCAACTCTGGAATCCATTTAAAAGCAGGATTTGGATTTATGTATCATAAAATTAGGATTGAAAACGAACAAAATTTGATTCCACAATTACAACCAGATTATCTTAAATATTATGATCGCTTTACATTAGGAAGTTCCATAAAAGAGTATGTGGGTTATCATCATATGAGTAATAATAACCTAGTTAACTTCTCTATTGGTTTGGAATGTATTCAAGGGTTTACAAAAGGGATGAGAGATTATCAAATCGATTTAATGGGACCTTATCATGATCAACGAATTGATGTATATATTGGAATGAGAGCAGGTTGGATCTTTCCTGTTTTTAGAAAAGCACCTGACGAGTATTACTACAACTAGATGATTCGTATCGTTTACAATCTCATATCATTTGGAATCCAGCTATATTGGTGGTTTAGCGCTTTACTTGGGAACCAAAAATCTAAAAATGCGATTAAAGGTCGAACAAATTGGCAAAAAAAACTGGCCGACCTTAATCTTAGTCCAAACCCTATATGGGTACATGCTTCTTCACATGGTGAAGGCCTTATGGCTAAACCCCTGATAAATCAAATCTTAACTGAGACAGATGAAAATATACTGATGACATTTTTTAGCCCTTCAGGATTTAAGCATTTCAATCATGAAAGTGATCGGGTAAAAAAGTTATACTTACCCCTAGATTATTATTCAAATGCTAAAAAATTTATTCCTCTTTTAAATCCTAAAATAGTGGTATTTATAAAGTATGATTTATGGATGAATTTTATTTCCGAAATTATAAGAGCCGAAATTCCATCATTTTGTTTTTCTATTAAAATATCTGTTGATCATTGGTACCTAAAATGGTACGGGAAACAGGTGAGAAAACGTCTAAAAAAAATGAACTTTCTACTCACTCTTGATGAGAAATCCCTAAAAAATTTAAACGCTGCAGGCCTATCGAATGTCAAAAGGTGTGGAGATACAAGATATGATCAGGTCAGTTTACTTCATAATCCTATTCTTAAGATTTTAAAAAAATCTTGTGTGCTTTTGGGTTCGTCTTGGGTTGAAGAAGAAGCTCTTTTAGCCTCTGTTGTTAGTAGCTTTCCTGAGATTCAATTTATTATAGCTCCACATGAGGTTACTATCCATAGATTATCCAAAATCAAAGATCAATTTGGTGAAAATTGTGGATTTCTTTCAGATCATAATAGTGGGGGACTTCCTCACGTATTAGTTATAGATGAAATTGGTTTGCTTTCGGAACTATACAGTGATAGTGATATCGCGTTTATTGGAGGTGGATATACAGGTAAATTACACAACATAATAGAACCAGCTGCTAAAGGAAATATGATACTTTTTGGTCCAAAAACATGTCATTTTCCAGAAGCTGTTGAAATGGAAAAAGCAGGTTTTGCCAAAAAAATTACAGGCCAAAAAGAACTCAAAGAAACAATAGCTTCATTTGTGTCAAAACCAGATGAATTAATAGAAATGAAAGATAAATCAAGCGAATTTGTTAAGGAAAGAAGGGGAGCAACGCAATTAGTATTTGAAGAACTAAAACCTTATCTCAAATAACTATTCTACAATTTCTGCATCTTCCAAAATGTAGTTTAGTTGATATATATCGTCTACATTTAATCTTAATTTACCTTTGAAAGTAATTACTTGATCCATTCTAAGTCCCTCATATTTTTTAACTAATTGAACTTCCATCACTGATTCTGGTCCTGCTTGTCCACAAAAAAAACAAGAACTATATGGATTGGCAGATAATACATAATAGTCTTGTACGATATCTACTGGAATAATAAAACCACGAATTTGCACTTCTTTATTATCTAAAGCCAATACTTGAGCTGAAAACTTGGGTACCATATAATAGGCTTGAAATTCTTCTGACCATATTTCATCAAATTCAACATTTTTCAACACCTCCCAAGTAATGATATTTTGTGTAAACACATTTAAAAATGTGGTCAAAAACACCCCTGTTAAAATTAATTTTTTGATCATGATTGTTTTAAAGTTTGAGCAATATTGATTTTATAGGCAGAATATGCAGGATATAGCGCAGAAATCATACCAATAAATACAGATCCTAGAATAAATAACAACTCAACAGGATAAAATAAAAATCCTGAAAAATCGTAATTGTAATTCGACAATACCAGGCCACTTAATAATTCCATTAATGTATGACCTAAAACAACACCTAGAAAAGAACCAATCAAAGAAATAATGATAGATTCAAAAATAACGGAGATGAAGATTTTTTTTGAGCTAGCTCCTCCTGCCCTCATCATAGCAATTTCGTATTTTCTGTCTTTCATCGAATTTAATAAGGTGATAAAAACACTGATCATAGCCAAACCAAAAATAATCCAAGATAGCCTAATCAAAATATCAACCGCAGGCTGTATGAGCTCGAATAGTTGTTGAATTTCAATTGCAGGTTCAGCTGCCATCAACTCACTTTTTTTATTTATACTTCCTGGCAATGTGAATTTACCTCTAGGAGAATTATATTTAACTAGTAAAGAAGTAATTTCATTTGATGATTTCTCGTGTTGATGACCGTGATCATGGTGATGATCATGATGGTGTTCATCGTGTGTGCTTTTTTTATTTTTGCTTAGCTCAAATGTACCCTTTTGATGATCATCTGGATGAACATCCCACACACTTTCTAGTGGTGTTAATAAGAGTTGATCAATTACTTCACCTGTTTGTTCAAGTATTCCAACTACTTCATATTCAAAATCACCATGATCGTGAATCGATTCACCAACCCCGTGACTTCCTGTAAATGTAGATCCAATATTTAAATTTAAATCTTTAGCTACTCTAGATCCCAAAACAACCTCTAAACTCTTATCGAAAATTTTACCCTCTGTTAGTTTAGCTTTATATAGCTCATTTATAAAAGAAGCTCTTGTACCTACTATTCTATATTTTTTATAATTATCTCCTAGGGAAATAGGTACCGCTAAACTTACAAAAGGATGATTTTCTATAAATTGGACTGACTTCATGGGAATATTACCTGTAGGTTGATCTATATGAAAAACATTACAAAGCACCAATTGCATTCTACTTCCTTTTGAACCCACCACTAAATCTATCTTATTGGCATTTTCATTAAATTTTGATGATAATTGCGACATGGTAAGAAAGGCCAATACTATTATCATGATAGAAACAGCCATTAGCAGAACAGATAAGCCGCTTGATAATGGTCTTGTGGTAATATTTTTTACACTATACTGAAAGAGCATCCAAATCTAATTTATCCTCAAATTTATTTTTCAATCGATGATCATGTGTAACAATAATAAGTTTGGATCTATTTTCTAAAGAAATAGATCTAATTAATTCCAAAATATTTTCACACGATTCATCATCTAATGCAGAAGTGGGTTCATCGGCTAAAATAAGTTTAGGGGAATTCACCACTGACCTCACAATAGAAATACGTTGTTTTTCACCCTCACTCAACTCAAATATTCTGGCTTTTTTTCGATCTAGTAATCCAACTTTATCCAGTAGACTGTAAATTAATTTTTCATCTTCTTTTCTAACCAAATATTGACTGAATTTCAAATTAGAAATCACATCTAAGGAGCTAATAAAGTGAGGTCTTTGAAATACAAAACCAATATTTGTTCCTCGAAAATGATCTAGTTCTCTTTGAGATAGTGCATAAAGATCAACATTGTCTATTTTTACGGATCCCAAATTAGGTGTTTGTAGACCACCAAGTACATTCAAGAAGGATGTTTTTCCACTACCGCTTCGTCCAGTAATCAAAAGCTGATCTTCAGTCTTCAAATCAATATTTGGAAACGAAATTGACTTTTTGGAATAATTAATATGTAAATTTTTAGTTTGTAACACTTTTCTTTGAATTAACCCAATAATACAAACCTAAAATAATTAATGGAATACTTAAATATTGACCCATGTTAACAACTGACTCTTCTGCTAATGTTTGATGCTCTTTATAAAATTCAATAATAAACCTAGCCGTGAAAATAAAGGTGAGAAAAACACCAAAGAGTCTTCCTCGAAATGCATACCAGTCTCTTTGCCAATAAGCCCAAAATAAAAACAAGAAGGTGAACCAATATGCAAGAGCTTCATATAGTTGGGTGGGTGTTCTTGGAATAATATGAATAGGTATTACCACTTGATTCTCTAGAACGTTTACATCATAGGATTTAGAGGAGGTGAAAAAGTGATTTTCATTTAACCCTTTTAAAAATGAACTTATTTTCTCCACTCTTTCCGTCTGTTGTATCCCCAAAGAAATAGCATTATTCAATTCTTGTTCTAATGCATCTTTGTACTCTAAGGAATAATAATCAATAAAAGGAACCAATTGACTTTGGATATAGTTATATTGACTTACAGAATCCAAAGCAATTCCAGGAATAGTAAGACTTAGGTTATTTATAGGGTATCTTATTCCTTCTATCAATGTATCTACACCTGTATCAAAGAAATTTACACTTTCTTGTTCTATTCTAAAAACAGAGGCCACTTGTTTGGAAGATGCATCTTCGAAAAAAAACCCAATCGGATGTTCCGTTCTAAGTCCAACAATTTCAGAATTCATAAGGTTCCCCATCCTTATAAAACCTCCAGCTAATGCAACTGCTATGACTAATTTATCTAGTGCCCATAATGTATGTTTTTTAGTCACTTTTTTTGAATACATCCACATAGAAAAAATCAAGGCTATTGCTGCACCATGACTAGCTAAACCGCCTTTCCATACCATAGGAATTTCCATTAAATTTTCAGCATAATAATCCCATTCATAAAAAAAAACGTGACCCAATCTGGCACCTATAATGGTTCCTAATACAGCATATACCAATTTTTTATCCATCCACTCTATTGGAGCTGACTCGTTTATGTACATCTTCTTTACCATGTAGAAGCCTAACAAAAAGGAAATGGCAAAAAATATACTGTAATAACGTAATGATATTATACCCTCATATAATGCGGGGTCAACATTCCAAGAAATGTATAATTTGATAATCATAGCCACAAATTTAATACTTCATTTGTCTTTTAGGAGATAAGGTTTGTTGAATAAAATTGGTATCCTTAATTTTACACCATGAATGTAGAACAAATTTACACAGGTTGTTTAGCAGAAGCAACCTACTTTATTCAATCAGAAACTGAATGTGCCATAGTAGATCCACTTAGAGAAACAGATGTCTATTTAGAAAAGATTTCTTCCTCAAAAACAAGTTTGAAATATATATTTATTACCCACTTTCATGCTGATTTCGTTTCTGGACATGTAGATTTAGCAAAAGAAACTGGAGCAAGTATTGTGTTTGGTCCCAAGGCAGATGCGTCATTTGATTTTTATCAGGCGCATGATGGAGAAATTTTCAATGTAGGTGGTATACAAATTAAGGCATTACATACACCTGGACACACACTGGAATCAACATGTTACTTATTACTGGATGAGCAAGAAAAAGAGTATTGTGTTTTTACTGGTGACACTTTATTTATTGGAGACGTGGGTAGACCAGATTTAGCTGTAAAAAGTGATTTGTCTCAATCCGATCTAGCAAAATTATTATATCAATCATTAAATGAAAAAATAAAACCGTTGGGTGATCACGTCATTATTTACCCTGCTCACGGTGCTGGATCTGCATGCGGAAAGAATATGAGTAAAGAGAGGTTCGACACACTGGGTAATCAGAAAAAATTAAATTATGCACTAAATGACAAACTTACAGTGGATGATTTTGTAGGTGAAGTAACGTGTGGATTAAACCAACCTCCTAATTATTTTCCTGTAAATGTAGCTATGAATAAAGGCATTAATAAAACTTTTAATGACATCATTAAGAGTGGCATAAAACCATTAAATGCAAATAAGTTTAAATCTCTTTCTGAAAAAGCGACCGTTATTGATTGTAGGAAACCACAAGAATTTGCCAACTCTCATATTCCAAACTCATTTTTTATTGGTATTGATGGAGGATTTGCCCCATGGGCAGCATCTGTCATGAAAAAACTAGATGAAGATGTACTGTTACTAGTTGAGGAGGGTAGAGAACATGAAGCTGTTACCCGTTTAGCGAGAGTAGGAATTGATAACACGATCGGGTTTTTAGATGGTGGAATTATAGCTTGGAAAAATGCCGGATATAAAACTGAGGTGGTTCATTCTATTGATGCTGTGCAATTTGAATCAGAAATAAATACAGAGTCAAACATCATTGATGTAAGAAATAATGGAGAATACGCAAATGGACATTTGACTAACAGTGTATTTAGACCTTTAGATCAAATTCATCAAAACATCAGTGAATATCAATCTGAAACCGATTATTATATCCATTGCCAAGGTGGTTACAGATCCATGATTGCTTGTTCCATTTTAAAAGCAAATGGCATTCATCAAATAACTGATATTAAAGGTGGTTTTGGAGCCATAGCAAAAAACACTTCTCTGAAAATTACGAATGAAGAATTCGCAATATAACTTTAAACTATGTCATCATTTCAAGATTTAATTAAAGGAGAAAAACCAATTTTAGTTGATTTTTATGCTGACTGGTGTGCACCATGCAAAGCGATGAACCCCATACTTAAATCAGTAAAAAGTAAAATGGGAGATCAAATTAAAATTTTAAAAATTAATGTAGACAAAAATCAAGCTGTTGCAGATAAATTTAACGTAAGAGGTATTCCTACTTTAATTCTGTTTCAGAGCAATGAAATAAAATGGAAAAAATCTGGCTTATTAGATGAAAATATGTTGCTCGAAGAACTTAAAAAAGTTACTTAAATGGATTCTGCTGGTACACTTTTCAACTGATCTTTTCAGATTCTGGCAATTGCTTTTTTTACTACTATACTTCTCTGTTGATATGCCAAAATCATAAATGATAACACAAGCGAAAAAATCAATAGTCATGGAATAATGGCCAAAAAAGATTTTTCTGCATGAATAAGGCAAAACCAAATTACGGATTACCATATAAATATTTGAAAATAGAATAGGATTTATAAATCCCCATTAAACTGATTTTGTGGCTATAACCGGTCTATCCTTCCAATTCGGTCTGAACTGAAATAGATTCAAAACTGTAATTGTAAATAGATACAACGGATAGATTAAAAACATTGGAATACTAAAAATGGTAATTTCTCTTTTATCATAAAGGAAAAAAGAAAAGTAAAGAATCACCAAGTCCATAAAAAATTTAATACTCAACCAAAGTATAGAAGTAGCGCTAAATAGAGGATGATAAAGGATAAAGTAGTAGACATAAAAATTACACATAAGTATGAATATTCCAATCAAATTAATCAGAGGTAATTTTATGAACCTCATTTTACTTGACCATCTTACACCCCTTGAAATAAATTTCATTATATTTTTGGGTCCATCAGTAAGTACATAAATACCTTTACTAATAAGAGGTTTAACTACACATTCTTTACACTTCAAAAAAGCTTTTAAAATAAACATATCATCTCCAGAACTAATCTTGAAGTTGTTTTTTAAAGGATCTAGTCTTATATATTCTTCCCTTTTAAATGCAGATGCTGCACCATTTAAATTAATAGGAATTCCAAGGCTAGCAAATCCAACAGACAGGACCGATAGAGCATGTGATGCGATTCTTGAAAAAATAACCCCATTTTTCTCAATTACAGGGACAATTATAAGGCTATGATTAGCAGTCAATGATTGAGATATTTTAAATAATAAATTGGGATCAAATTCAACATCAGCATCTAAGGTTAGCACATAAGTTGACAATGCCTTTTCAATTCCTAAGTGAATTGCTCTCTTTTTCCCAAAATGGTGATTTAGACTTTCTATTCTAACCTTGAATTTATTATGATTGTTCCAGTTATTTATTTTATCGACCGTACGGTCCGTTGAATGATCGTTAACAAAAATTACTTCATCTAGATTCACTTTTTCCAAATCACTTTTTTCAAGTGAAAACAATAAATGATCTATTCTTTCCTCCTCATTTCGAAAAGCTATTACAATTGAAAAGTCTAAACCTATTTTTGCATTTTGAGACTTGGTTCCTTTAATAAAACCAACACATGCCAATCCTATTAACGATACGTAAACAAAAAGAATAATATATCCAATAAATATCAATTTTTAACTCTTACTATATTTAATACTGCCCCAATAAGAGCCGAAAACCCTACATTAATTATCCAAATTGAAAAAGAAATAATAGAAAATTTAATTCCTATTGTTCCAGAACCTAAAAGAAATATTAAAAAAGCTTCTTTAGTACCTAGGTTTCCTGGTATTAAGGATGGAATTACAGTTACTACCCCAAACATTACGCCGACAATACAACATATAGAAACAAAATCAAATGACATACCAAAAGCTTTACTCATTATATAAAACTGGGACACAAAAATCATATATCTTAAAATGGAAAGACAGATGACTTGAACTTTTTTTCTATTTGTTATTTCTACAAGTCTATTTATGCTTTGTAACCATGAACTTAAATAAGTAATCTTACTAAATATGGTAACCCATTTTAAATGAATAAATGAGATTATAAATAAAAGTGAAAGCATAAAATAAACTAAGATGATAACATTTTCATATGGGAGATGATAGTAAATGTTATCCTTTTGGTCCAATAACAATAAAGAAATAAAAGCAATGAAAATGGTAATGCATAATTGGACGTAATTCCCCAATATAGTAGAAACGATAGCATCCTTTTTAATTGTTCTTAAGACCCAAGATCTTCCTATAAAATTACCTATTCTCTCTGGAGTTAAAAGGGCCGTAAAGTTTCCGATATAAATAGCTTTAATGATCAATTTAAATTTAGGCTTTTCTGGTGATTGTAAAAGCACTTTAAGTTTTAAGGCCTCTACTACCCAGTTTATAAATTGCAAGAGGATTATAGTCACAAAACCCATTTGTATTTGAGCTGATAAAAATAATTGTAGTAACTCGTTTTTATTGGCATAATTAACAATGTTATAATAAAGGAAGTAAATTGCTAATGCAAAAACTGCTAGTGAAATAAAAAAAGTATTTTTATAAAATAACTTCAAAAAAGCTCCTAATCTATTGGAAGATTTTGATAAAATAATTCTTGGTATTGACCCGGGCACTAACATACTTGGATATGGACTAATTGGAATACAAAATAAACAATTAAACTTAATTAGTACTGGTGTTTTAAGAATGTCCAAACTTGAAAATCATCAACTTAAATTAAAAAAAATCTTTGAAAGCATTACGCTTATTGTAGAGGAATATTTGCCAGATGAGGTAGCTATAGAGGCACCATTTTTTGGTAAAAATGTGCAGTCCATGCTCAAGCTTGGGAGAGCTCAAGGAGTGGCTATGGCGGCAGCATTGATGAAAGATCTACCAATTGTGGAATATTCACCTCGGAAGGTAAAGCAGGCCATTACAGGAAATGGAAGTTCGAGTAAGGAACAAGTAGCTGCCATGATTCAATCCATCTTAAAACTAAAAACATTACCCAAAGAACTTGATGCGACAGATGGAATTGCCGTTGCAATTTGTCATCACTTTCAATACCAGTTTAAAGAAAAAGCCTCCTACACAAGCTGGAAAGATTTTGCAACTAAGAACAAAAAAAGGATTAATTAATGCGGATTGAATCTGCAATTTTAGCCATTTCTTGAGACGAAAGCTTAAGTTTTGGTTGACCGAAGTCAATATCTCCAACTGAATCCAAAGGTACTAAATGTATATGAGCGTGTGGCACCTCTAATCCTATAACTGCAACTCCTATCCTTTCACAAGGAATAGCTTTTTTCATTTTTTGAGCAACCTTCTTTGTAAATAGCATGAGGTCTGAAAGTAGACTATCATCCAGGTCAAAAAGGTAATCTATTTGTGCTTTAGGTACTACTAACGTATGCCCTTTTTTAATAGGAAATACATCTAAAAAAGCGATAAAACGATCGTCTTCTAAAATTTTATAGCTTGGTATTTCTCCCTTAATTATTTTTGTAAAAATACTTTCAGCCATTATCTTTCTATAGAAACCACTTCAAATTTCATAATGCCTGAAGGTGTTTGTATATCTGCAATTTCTCCTACTGATTTCCCAAGTAGACCTTTACCTATAGGTGAATCAACAGAAATTTTTCTAGCTTTTAAATCCGCTTCATTTTCGGCAACAATGGTATACGAAACTTCCATTTTATTTTGTATGTTTCTTATTTTAACTGTTGATAGAATAAATACTTTACTGCTGTCAATATCACTATCATCAATTAACCTTGCATTAGCTAACTTATTTTTTAGCTTGGCTATTCTAGCCTCTAATAACCCTTGTGCCTCTTTAGCAGCGTCATATTCTGCATTTTCAGAAAGATCTCCTTTGTCTCTTGCTTCAGCAATCTGTTGAGAAATTTTAGGTCTTTCCACAGACTCTAGCTCTTTGATTTCACCTTTTAATCTATCTAACCCTTCTTGGGTATAATAACTTATTTCTGACATAGCATCGTTTAAAAAAAAAGAATCCGCTACAAACGGATTCAAAAGATTAAATGTATATGCAAATATATAAAAATTGATTGACCCTTCCAGAAGTCAATTCATCTATATTTAGTTTCCTATGTTAATTCTTCCACCTACAGTGTGAATACCACCTAAAACAGATTGACGGTAGGCATAATTTAAACCTATATTTGAACCAGATTCTCCAAATGGGAAATCAAAAGAAAATCCACCACATGGACCAGAAAGAGCTGTAGCCATCTCATTACTATCGAAAATACCCTGTTCGTAAACAAAGCCACCCATTAAACCGAAACTTGCTTTTTCAGTTTTTACTTTCCAATTCAATCCAAAATGAAATTGGTCTCTAGAGAAAGAATTGGCAGAAAAAGAACCTGCTGCGGTCAGTGTACTGTTTTCGGAAAATATAAAGTCGTAAGAAGTTCCTATACATAGTTGAGAGGGCAATTCAAAACTACTTGAACGTTGTACCATTCCAATAGATAAAGATGTAGAAGGATTAAGTATATCTAAAGTTAGCCCATCACCCTTAAAACTCATTGGAGGTCCAACGTTTTTTAAGCTTATAGCAAATTTGATATTGTCTTGTTCTCCAGTAACATATCGAATACCTGCATCAATTGCAACGCCTTGTGTACCTACATTAGATATAGATTGAGATACAATTTTAAAATTCATCCCTCCACTTATAGAGGAAGAGAATTTTTTGGCATAGGAAAGAGTAAGATTGATTGAATTAGGGTTAAAATAACCAATACCACCTTCAGGAAGTTCAGTGGTTGTGATTTCAATATCACCATAATTCATGCTTATGAATGAAACACCTAAAACTCCAGCCTCACCCACTCTTTGTGCAAAACCAGCCGCATTCAATCCTATTCCGCTGATATTTCCCATCCAATTGGTTCTGGCAAATTGAATTTCGGTTTGATCAGCGTAAGCTAAACCAGCTACGTTTAAAAAGATACCCTCAAGACCATTCACAGAAGAAATACCCGCAGAACCCCAAGCAGAACTTCTAGCCCAGGGATTTACAAGTAAATCTGTTGCACCTGCAGACCCAGCCCTATCTTCATTTCCAGCAAATATTGCGCTTGAGAATACGACAGCAACTACACAAATTGATATTTTAAAAAACTTCATATTTATTTTTTTAGAATTCATCTAAATCTGGAGGTCTTACCACTCCAAACCATTTAACTACTCTTTCGCAAATTCCTGGCACCTCAATGTGTATTAAATACACACCGCTGGCAACAGGTATTCTTTTATAATTCTTTAAATCCCAATCTATAGAAGTAGAAGGACTATCTTTTCTGTAAGATCTAACAAGGGTTCCATTTACAGTGTAAATGTTAACATTACACACGTCTGGTAGGTTAACAATCTTTACCACATTATCTAACTTATCAAATTCATAGTTAGAGTATGCATAATATGGATTTGGCACTACATTAATCAATGAGCAAGCGTCTAAAGCTGCAGAATCGTTTTGAGTCTGTACTGCAATATCATCCATACTAAATTTATAGTAAGGGTTATTGTTATTAGAACCTGAAGATGCATTTGCAGTATACTTAGCTGCAGGGTCATCAACCTGATTATCACCATTAGCATCTTGTGTGTTTAATCCTTCATATTTAAAAGCAACCCGTAATCTTATTCTAACATCAGATAAAATAAATGAGGACGGATCAGATGGACTAGCTCCGTACCAAGAAGTATTTAATTCACCGTTGAGTACTGGATTACCGACCCAAACACATGATTTCCACACATCTTTTATTTTAGCCACATTATTAGGGCTTACTAAACTCCCATTATCCATGAAAGATTCACCTGCGTCATAGGATGAAATTTTTTGCACGTTACTTCTATATTTACCATCAACTTCATCTTCACTATTTCTGAATATGTACACAAAGTGCTTACCACCACCAATGTAAGTTCCAGATCCAAATCCTCCAAAACCAAAGGATACAGCAGCAGATGGATTCCACATCATGTCATTACCTCCATGGTTTCCTAACCAACTATCCTCCCCATAGGCCATATTCAATCTTTCACCTGTAGTAAGATCGATGGCATAACCTGGGAACCATCCCATTCCTGTTGCAGATGTAAGTTCACCTTCAGCTGCATTATAATCAGGATCTCCTGAAACTTTACCCGATTTATCAATTGAAGGCTTTAATTTCCAGAAGGATTTATCTGTATTTCCATCCCAGGAAAGTGCTAGTTCATCTGTCATCTCTACTACCGGACATCTAGTCCAAAGTGACTTATCAGATGTAATGACTACGTCAACAGAAGGAGTTCTCTCTAACCAAGCGTTATCTCGAGCACTTTTAAGTTTATTACCTAGTGCTGTGCCTGGACATTCATCCATCATCGTAGGATTTTGTTCCTCATTCGTACCGACCACTCTCATTGGTGCCCATGTACCATTGAGAATACCTTCAAACACCTCGCTGTCATCAACTGCAGCGACAATATCATCATATGGTTGTTGTGTCGAATTTCTGCTCGTACCTGATCTAATCCAGTTTTGGGGATTTTCACCCTCTGCATCTGGGATACCTGATAACCACTGTTTTGAAGAATCTGCAAATTCAATGGTAGCTTCTAAAAAGTCAGGTCTTTCATAAGGGATAGTATTATCATCCTCACCAACATATTTATAATATTCAATATTAACTGAAATACCCCACTCTGGGATTATTTCCTCATTTCCAACTCTTATGGACTGACTCGAAACAATAGTATCAGTATTGTTATCATAAGTTCTTGTTAACATCCAATTACATGTATCTAGGTAATGTTTCTTATTTCCTTGATCCACATAATTTGGAGTAGAAACATGATTAAAATATAATTCATAATTACCAGGTTGAACATTTAGAGGATCCACAACCTTTACTTCAACTGGCCCTCCGTTTAATGCATAATGCAATTCTCTTACATGAGATTTCTCAAGTATTTCTTGCTCCGATTCTGGAGTAATATCTACAATATTAAATCCATTACCCATACCTTCAACTCTTGTGATTTGTGGTTTTGTACCATATTCAGCTAACACAACTGTACCACCTGCTTCAGAGTTGGGGATATGAGGAATACCTACATAAGCGCTTATTGCTCCTCCACTAACAGATTTTCTACCTCCTTTAAAAGGAAGCTGCTGGCCATCCAGAGCAGATGGATCAGCTGGATCATATGTCTTGAAATTATTATGTCCATAAGACAAGACCATAAAATAATATTTTTTGTGGTTTACTAATCGAACATCTCCTTGAGCAAATGCATCTGTGGTTACTTTAAATGAATGTCTTATTCCTTCGTTTTCACCGTCAACCATCAATTCAGGAACTGATGCCAGAAGGTCTTTATCAAAATTAAAGTTGATTATTCTTGAGACATCATCTCTCACATCACATTGAGCGATTAATCTTGCTAAGCTTGGATCGGTAAGTTGTGATGCATCTACAGAACCATCTTTAAGTTGATAAATCAGGTAACCTTGAAATTCATATTTCGCATCTTCTGGTGGATAACCATAAGAAAGAATTACAGGGTCTACCTCTTCATAAGCTTCAATCGTTTCTGTTTTATTCAAATAAAGTATCAACTCTTTATCTAATTCCTGAATAGTCATTTCTGGGGAATCAGGACCATTTAAAATTCTAAAACAGTTGTCAAACAAGGCTTGGGCTTTATCATCCGCTTTTCTTACTAATTCAACAGATTGAAAAGGATCACTAGAAATCGCTTTTGCATAAACAACTCCAATAGTAATATTGTTTAATGCTCCAGGTTCTAGTGTAAAAGGACCTGCCGATTGTACAAACCTTCTATCACCAGGAGTATTACCTGTACTTCCAGGACCTGTTGGACTCTGTTCAGCCCAATTTGCAAAAGGTGGGGGAGTAACCCCAGAACCTGCTGAAACGGTACCCCAATTTAATGGATCACTATCGCCAGGGAAACAATAATTAGTTCTGATAAGAGGAGCTGGTGATGATTGTTGATGCCCAGTACCACCATAATAAAATGGCGTGTTGTCTCTCCAAAACCCTTCCATAAATCCATAATATTCAGGAGCTGTTTGAGGATCAGACATAGCCACATTATTTAAAGTATAATCAAAATAGGTAAATCTTTTCATACCATATCGCTCGTTATCAGCAATACCATCTCCATAACCAATACCTAGTCCTTTGTAAGGTATCCCCCCATCTTGGTAGGCCGCTCCCACGTCCGTATCTAGCACATTATCTCTTCCATCATTATCTTGATACGGACCTTCGAAAAAGTCGATTCCAATAGCTGGTGGATTTTGACCTATTGCTTGTTGACATCCTCCATCAATACCCACACCGTTGTATTGATAACCTAAACCTCTCTGTACATCACATCCCGTAAAATCATCAGCATAACATCCTATGTCAGCATCTGCCCAAACTGCAAAATAGGTATTAGTTAATAACTGAGTAGACCTATTAATTAATTCATAGTTGTAGAAAGTCATCGAGTTGATTTCATCATTAGTTGCAAATGCAAATGCCTGAGCCTTAATCTCCATTCCAATCGCATCACCCCCAGTATTTGTGTGTATATTTCCCTTATCATTAAAAACCCACCACATGTTGTAATCCCCATACAGGGTAACACGTCTACTGGTTCTACAGTCAATCTCACCTGTTAAATCATACCAAGGATAATCACCATCTAAGGGATCATACACTAAATCGCCATTTCTATCAAAGAAAGGAGCAAGATTAGGGTCGTACGTATTTGTATTATCTAGTAACTCATTAAAATTACCAGGCCATTCGACAATACTGCTAGGCGTTTGGTATCCAGGATATTCTAAAGAAGCATCACAGTTAGGATCTAATGAACATTCATACCAACCATTGAACATTTCAATCTCCGCTCTAGTGGTAATGTAAAATTCGTCATATTCTTGGCAAACTTGTGGTGTTACGTTTGCTGGACCATATCCCAATATGCCTTGAGAAACATCAAAAGGTTGATTTTCATCGTAGGATAGTGGACCAGTCCAAAAATCGTTACCACTATAACGCATGGCAGCCAATTTTAATTGATTATTTGCATCTGTTCCTCCTAACCACAGTGAACCTGCGTAGATTACAAATTCACCAGAACCTTTTGGTACTTCATAATCAGAATCGCCTGTTGATCTGTTTCTCCACATAATTCCTCCCGTTTCAATTAATGTTTTCACATTGTTGAATTCGAGATACTTCCTTCCAGTGGCAGGTGTACAAGTACTTGCTTTTAAGGTGATTGATGAGTTTGAGTTTTTTGATTTTCTATTTGCAGGGTCAACATATGCATGGGTTGAAATACTGCTCAATAAAAAAACACCAATAAATAATACAACTATCTTCTTCATAATCTTAATTCAATAATTTAAAAATCCAATTTGGCACCAAATCTAATTTGTCTTGGAATACCATAATTATATGGGTTATTAGCCTTTAAAGTATATAAATATCTAAATGTCGCTTCGCTATTCTGGCCAGTGATGGAGTTCTGATACTCTGAGGCATTAAGATAGCCATCATCTCCAGCATTTCCTGTTGCACGATAAACATCTCTCACATTGAGCGTATTAAATACGTTTGTCATCAACAGATATAAGTTTAAATTAGCCGATTTCTTTTTTGAATCATCACCTCCAAAATTAAGTGTGATGTTTCTATCAATTTGAAGATCTGCTCTGAAATTCCATGGCTTTCTTGATCCAAACGGCTCACCCAATAAAATGGTGTTTTGGGGATTTAGTAAAGCTGATCCAACCACAATCTGTGATCTTGAGTAGGGCATACCTGATGCAAAATTAGCTACTAAGTTTGCACCGGTGTTCTTAAATATCTCTTTACCCCCAATTCTAGGCCCATTATAATTTTTTCCCGAACCATATCTATAATCAGAAGCCACTATGATTTGATGGCGCTGATCATAGTTGTAGGGATAAATCGTTCTCAGATTTGGTTGATCTGTGGCAATTAACCTTGCTGCAGCTTCTGGGTCAGATCCAGTACCATCTGCAAATTGAAGTGTATAAGATGCTCTCATAGAGATATTTCCAGATCTTCTCAAATCATAAGCAAATGTGACACCCTTTATGGTGCCAAAGTCAATGTTACCAAAAGTAGTGTAGGACTGCGGATACGCTCCTACACGGTTAATTAGGGCTACCTGATTACGTTGTTCTCTGTAAAAACCAGAAATTTTTAGAGATGACCTAGTATTGAGTACCTGCTGAAAACCAAGCTCATAATCAATCGTTTTTTCTGGCTGAAGGTTTGGATTATTCACTCTGGAAATATTACCTGTTTGTAAGTAGAAATAATCAAGAGGATCAAGTCTATTTGCTGTGGTGGGACGTTTCGTTAAAACATCATAATGAGCAAAGAATAATGCCTCATCTGAAATTGGGAATGAAAAAGCAATTCTTGGCATTACGTTTATTTGAGGAGTATAATCTTCAAATGCATTAGAACTTACTGGATCTTCAGGTGAAACCCCTTCGACTAAATATGGTTGAGGAACTAAATACTCTGATGATTTGACTTCATCAGGGTCAGTTACAGCTGTACCATTTGCGGCATACCATTGTTGACCATCACGATAACCAAGAATAGCCGTTGGATCTTCAATATCATCTATGTAAACTACCGCAGTTGAAGGAATATTAGTTGGATGACTTACGGTTTGACCATTAATACTACCTACATCATTAACCGTTCTTACTGGATATAATGAGTAATCGTCTTTTAATACTTGTTGATTCGCATCAAAACGATCAACTCTAACACCTACATTAAAAATCAAGTCATCAAAAGCGAATTTATCCATTATATAACCTGCAATGTAAATGGGCTCAAAAGCACCAATAGGACGAGTGTAATTTCCAAATCCATCTCTTTGAGTGAAAAAATCATCAAAACTAGGTCTTCCTTTTATTTTCTGCCCGGTATGATCATACCCATAGTAAGAGACATAGTTTGATCCATTATTTAATAATTCATCTGCACTAAACATTTCCAAAGAAAATTGATTGGGGTCAAGAGCATCAACATTCACAAATTCAGTCCCATCTGTACTTAAACCTAAACTATTTCTTAAGTTATAATCAAAAAAGGATTGTGCATCAGTTCCAGAAAAAACACCAGGGGCAGCATTAAGCGTGGGGAAAGATACTTGAGTAAATGAACCGAATGTTGCGTATTCAGGATTTGATAAATCAATAGACCTTCCATAGTCTGTATGACTGTTGGCAAGCTGTCTCATGAGACCCCATAGACCAACAGGACTTACGCCAAAGTACCGATCTGTTCGTTGCTCAAATTCAGCACCAAGTGAAATAGCATGATCTCCAATGTCTGCGGATGTCACAAACGTAATTCTAAATTGTGAATTGTCACTTTGATTAGATCCTGTGTAGCTTCTGCCTAAATTTCTCCAAACACCATATACATCTTGTGGAAGGTTACCATTTAAAAGTCCACCTCCATCTAATATTTGTGTTAGGTTTTCATAGTTATTTACCACGTCATCGTAAAGATCAAAATATTGATTAGTGATAGCAGCTAAATCTTTGTTTGTTTCTGAAGGATCAAAAAGAACTTGTACATCATTTACGCCGGATTGAACTCGATCGATAGTACCATTACCATCAAAATCTCTAAACTCCCAAGAGTCCTCTTTAATAATGTCAAAACGACCAACATGTCCATAGTTAAAATAATTATCACCATGTGTATTATCATACGTGCTTTCAGTAGTCTTAGAGTAA
>JAYYEV010000050.1:0-2874 GCA_036159515.1 Bacteroidota bacterium
GAATCACTATACTAGTTCGTTCATTTTCAGT
This sequence comes from Bacteroidota bacterium, assembly GCA_036159515.1. Classification (GTDB taxonomy): domain Bacteria; phylum Bacteroidota; class Bacteroidia; order Flavobacteriales_D; family Parvicellaceae. The sequence goes on from JAYYEV010000050.1 coordinate 32, forward strand.
ACTTGACTTAGGATTCCAAGCCACTAAGTATTTACCAGGGTGATATTTGCTGTAGATAACTTTGCCATTTGAAGGATACCATTGTTTGTGTACATTTAATGGTGACATGAATATGCTAAGTTGTTTGCATTCTTCTTTTAGATATTCATCTTCAAATACATTTTCAATAACTACTAATTTCCCATCACTTGGTGCTAAAATATGCTTATCATTTATGGCAATATCTCTTTCTGGATTTCTAAAAAAATGAAGAATTAAATAAAAAAACACGAATGATAGGACAGAAATAATAATGTTAAAAATCCAAATAGGATTGAAGTAATAGGCTAAGCCATTAATCAGGGCTAAAAAAATAAGCACTATCACTATTGTTGTGTATCCCTCTCTGTGTATTTTCATTAGGTGATATTTATGATGATGTAAATTACGGGAATTGTGATTAAAAATGCGTCCATTCTGTCTAGAATCCCACCATGACCAGGTATAATTGTGCCAGAATCTTTAACCCCAGCTTTTCTTTTATAAAAAGATTCAATAAAATCTCCTGTGGTTGCTGAAAAGGGTAAAATGATTGTTATTAGTGTATATGATAGGGTAGAAATATGATTAAAATATTCTTTGAAGAGGAAGAATGATAAACTGCTTGCTAGTATGCAGAACAAATAACCACCAAAAAAACCTTCCCATGATTTTTTGGGTGAAATCGAAGGTAGAATCTTATTTTTCCCAAATTTTTTTCCTACTAAATAAGCAAATGAATCAAACGTCCAAGTAAGTACAAACATTAAAAGGATAATAGATGGATTAAATGGCATTTCTGGGTAATTTGTATCCGTCATGCCAAAAAGTTGTATAATGAAAAAAGGTATGACCACAATTAAGATGGCTACTAATTTTGTTTTCCCTTTTCTTAACTTCCACATTTCGTAGATGGACCATAGTCCAAGTATGAGAAACAAGATTTGAAATGTCTTTTCCGAGAATGCTGTACCATACCACATGATCACAACGTAGATTGTACCAAAAAATCCCCTTTTCAGTAATTCATTCATGGGTGATGTCAGAAATGATCAATAAAGAGTTAAGCTGATTTTTTAGAAGAGGTTTTCGTATCATCTTCAGTTTTCTTTGCCTTCACTTCTTTTTTAACTACTTCTTTTTCAAACGGTCTTTTACCAAAGATAACTTCAAGATCCTCTTTAAAAATCACTTCTGTTTCGAGTAATTTATTTGCTAATTGGTGAAGTTTATCTTCATGCTTTTTTAATATAGCCTTTGCTCTTTCGTATTGACCATCAATAATTTTCTTTATCTCTTGATCAATTATTTTTGCTGTTTCTTCAGAGTATGGTTTGGTAAATCCATAACCTTGATTTTGTGAATCATAATATGAAATATTACCAATTTTTTCATCTAATCCGTAAATAGTTACCATAGCCATGGCTTGTTTGGTGACTTTTTCTAAGTCACTTAATGCACCAGTAGAAATTTTATTAAAAATTATAGATTCTGCAGCTCTACCACCTAAAGCAGCACACATTTCATCTAAAATTTGTTCAGTTGTATTTAATGATCTTTCTTCTGGTAAGTACCATGCTGCACCAAGACTTCTTCCCCTAGGAACAATAGTTACTTTTACTAAAGGATTTGCATGTTCTAACATCCAACTTACGGTTGCATGACCAGCTTCATGATATGCAATTGTTTTCTTTTCTTCTTTAGTAATGATTTTATTTTTCTTTTCAAGACCTCCAATAATTCTATCCACTGCATCAAGAAAATCTTGCTTTTGAACATTTTCTTTTTTCTTTCTCGCCGCTATTAAGGCAGCCTCGTTACAAATATTTGCAATATCCGCACCGCTAAATCCGGGTGTTTGCCTAGCTAAGAAATCTTTATCCAGTTCCTTTTCTAGCTTCAGTGGCTTTAAATGAACTTCAAAAATTTCCTTTCTTTCATTTAAATCGGGCATGTCTACATAGATTTGTCGATCAAATCTACCCGCCCTCATTAAAGCTCTATCTAAGATGTCAGCTCTATTGGTAGCAGCTAGGATAATAACACCAGAATTTGTTCCAAATCCATCCATTTCAGTCAATAACTGATTTAGGGTGTTTTCACGTTCGTCGTTAGAACCCATATTCGGATTCTTTCCCCTTGCTCTACCGATAGCATCTATTTCATCGATAAAAATGATGCAGGGAGCCTTTTCCTTCGCTTGCTTAAAAAGATCTCTTACACGAGATGCACCAACACCAACAAACATTTCTACAAAATCAGAGCCAGATAAGGAGAAGAAAGGGACTTTAGCTTCACCTGCAACTGCTTTTGCAATAAGGGTTTTACCTGTTCCTGGAGGTCCAACTAATAAAGCTCCCTTTGGAATTTTAGCTCCAAGTGCGGTGTATTTTTTGGGATTTTTAAGAAAATCTACAATTTCTTTAACCTCTTCTTTGGCTTCTTGTAGTCCAGCAACATTGTCAAAAGTAACGTTTGTTGATTTTCCTTGACCAAACATTTGAGCTTTTGATTTTCCAATATTAAATATTTGACCTCCTGCACCACCTCCACCAGAAACTCTTCTCATGAAAAATGACCATATGGCAATCATTATACCAAAGAAAATGATCCAATACACTATTTCACGACCAAAGTTTTCTTCGGTTTTCACTTTAACTTTAAAGTTGTTTTCATTGGATAAACCTTCTTCTTTGTTTTTTCGAGCTCTATCTAATAGTTTCTGGTACAGTTCGGATGAATGATCTTTGGGAATTTCAAACGAATACTGGTAGTTGTTCCTGTTTTTACCGTTGTTTGTAAATTCAGGGTCATTGATGTATTTT
>JAYYEV010000051.1:0-10316 GCA_036159515.1 Bacteroidota bacterium
ATAATTTGGAAAAAAGAATATGGCGGATCAAATTCAGACCATTGTTTTGGTATGGATTTATCAAGTGACGGTTTTATTTTCCTCACTGGACATACTTTATCAGAAACCAAAAATTGGGATACGTATACCCTTAAAATTAATCTACAGGGAGATGTAGTTTGGGAATCCAAAAAAGGCAATCCAAGAGGATTTAATCCTAAGTTTATTCATGATGAAGCATGGGATATTAAAGCTACAGCAGATGGTGGGTGTATTGTAGTGGCTGGTACGGGTGATGAATATGGAAACTATAACAGGAAATGTGGAAATGATGGAGATAATTCTAATACATGGCATGTGTATTTAATTAGATATAATGCAAACGGAGAATTAATTTGGGAAAAAACATATGGAGGTGGAGAAGGCATGGATTGGGCTGGAGAAGCTATAGATATAACAAATGATGGAGGTTCAATTATTGCTGTAGATGACGGTTCATTTGGATTTTTAAAAACATCAAATATTTAAATAAGTAATATATATTTACACTGTATGAAACTTTCTCATTTCTTAATCTAGGTTAACTTACAATTATTTAAAAAAATCAAATTTTGTTTTGGTAAACAAAACTCACGAAATGAAACTTTATAAAATGAAACTTAGATTAAAAACAACCTTTTTAGCTTTAACCATACTTCAACTTTCGTTAGCACAGCAAATTAACGGCACATGGAATGGAAAGCTAAATGTTCAGGGACAAGAAATTCCACTCGTCTTTCACTTTACTGAAAATAAAAAAGAAATTAAAGGCACCATGGATAGCCCTTCTCAAGGTGCTTCGGGTATTCCTATCGAAGAAATCACATTCAAAAAGAACGAATTATCTCTGTCCATGATGGGAGGAAGTATTGAATATTCTGGAGAACTTAAAAATAATACCATTGAAGGATTATTTAAGCAAAGTGGAATGGAGTTTGATTTAAATTTAACAAAAGGAGAAATGAAAAAACCGGGAAATACCAAATTACCAAGTACAGATGAGGAATTGAAAGCGCTTGCTGCCAAAGAAAAAGGCAAATATGCTTATGCTGTTAATGATTATTTTGCCAAGCCAAAATCTTCTTCATTTCAGCTATCTCCTAATGGTACTTTCTTGAGCTACAGAGAAAAGGATGAAAATCTTAAAAACCATGTGTACGTAAAAAACATTAAATCGGGAGAAATAAAACGGATTATTGAGGAAAAAGAGGAACTAATAAGAGGTTACGGTTGGGCAAATGATAGCAGAATAGTGTACGTCATGGATAAGGGAGGTAATGAAGATTACCATTTGTTTGCTGTGGATATTGATGGTAAAAATCAAAAAGAATTAACTCCTTACAAAGGGGTTAAAGTTAACATTATTGAAATGCTGAAAGAAGATAAAGATCACATGATTATATCTATGAATAAAAATAATGCTGAAGTTTTTGATCCTTATAAAATCAATATCAAGAACGGGGAAATTGAGCAACTGTATGAAAACAAAGACATCACAAATCCTATAGACAATTATGTTTTTGATAAAGATGGAAACCTTAGAGGGTACGCCAAACTGAAAGATGGAATGAATTATGAGATCTATTACCAAAAATCAAATGGAAAATTTGAAGTGATCTTAGAAACAAACTGGGACGATTCCTTCTTCATTTCCAGTTTTAATTATGCATCGACCAATAAAAATGAAGCTTATGTCGTATCGAATTTAAACAGCGATAAAACTGAAGTGTTCCGATACGATCTAGAAAAAAATGAAGTCATTGAAAAGTTATTTGGTCACGAAAAATACGATGTGAACGGAGTTGCCACATCAAGGAATAGAAATTGGGAACTGGATTATTTTAGCTATGAAGGTGAAAAATATAATATTATCCCAATTAGTGATTATTACAAAAAATTTCATGCCAGATTGAAAGAGGAGTTTCCAAATCATGAATTTTATGTTTCGGATAAAACAGATGATGAATCTCAATATCTTATTTACGTAACCAGTGATAGATTATACGGAAAATACTATGCATATGACGTTCAAAAAGATGAGATTAAGCTTCTGTTTGATTTAATGCCTCAACTCAAGGAGGAGGACATGGCTGAGATGCGTCCGATTATGTTTGAGAGTAGAGATGGCCTTACGCTTCATGGATATATTACTTTACCAAAAGAAGCCATTGAAGGTAAAAAAGTGCCCTTAGTTGTCAATCCACACGGAGGTCCACAAGGAGTTAGAGATTCATGGGGGTTTAATCCCGAATCTCAATTGTTTGCTAGCAGAGGTTATGCCACTTTACAAGTAAATTTTAGAATAAGTGGTGGCTATGGAAAAGCCTTTTTGAGGAAAGGGTATAAACAAGTAGGGAGAAAAGCCATGGATGATGTTGAAGATGGATTGAAATATGTGATAGATCAAGGTTGGGTTGATCCTGAAAAAGTAGCTATTTATGGAGGTAGTCATGGAGGATATGCCGTGTTAAGAGGTTTAACAAAAACACCAGACTTATATGCATGTGGTATTGATTACGTAGGAGTTTCTAACTTATTTTCTTTTATGGAAACCATCCCACCATACTGGAAACCATACTTGAAAATGATAAAAGCCATATGGTATGACCTTGATGTAGAAGAAGAAAATGTAATTATGAAAGAAGTTTCACCTGCATTTCATATAGACAAGATCAAAAAACCGCTATTTGTAGTTCAAGGCGCGAACGACCCGAGAGTTAATATTGACGAAAGCGATCAAATTGTGGAAGGTCTAAGAGCGAATGGAGTTTCTGTTCCCTACATGGTGAAATACGATGAAGGTCATGGATTTGGAAAAGAAGAAAACAGAATGGATTTTTATGAAGCTATGATGGGTTTCTTAGCGGAAAATTTAAAATAATTACACTTATTGCAACATTGTTGCATTTATAAACTATATTTGGCCAAAATTAGGTCGAATGTGCTTAAAATATCTAACGTCTTTTTTATTCCTTTTTGCTTGCTTACAATTTCAAGCACAATCAATTTTCGGAGAAGTTTTAGATAAAAAAACAGAATCTGCAATTCCGTATGCAAAAATATACTGTTTAGAAACACAAAACGGTGTTACCGCTGATAGTACAGGCAAATGGCAATTAGACAACATGATAAATAACCAGATGACTTTACAAATTTCTGCAACTGATTATGGAAACGAGATAGTTAAAGTTAATGCATCGAATAGAAGTCTAATGTATCGCTCTGAAATAAAAGTAAAATTAAGTCCTGAACACATTCATTTAGATGAGGTTATCATTTCTACGTCTGATTCAAAACTTCAGCGATACAGTACGTTTCCAGTTGAATCTAGAAAAATTGCTGATTTAAATAAAATTGAACAAACAAATATTGTTGATGCATTGAGTAACATACCAGGAATTTATAATTTCTCCACCGGAAATGGAATTGCTAAACCGGTCATTAGAGGACTTACTGGAATGAGAGTACTAACCTCTCAAAATGGCTTAAGATTAGAAAACCAACAATGGGGTGCAGATCATGGATTTGCCGTACTTAATTTAGGTATAGACAGGGCAGAAGTTATCAAAGGACCGAGCTCATTGATATATGGCGCTGATGCACTTGGGGGGGTTATCTATCTAGGAGATGAACCCTATGCAAATGCAAACAACACTGAAATTAAAGCCAGCACCAAATTTGAGTCTAATTCGCTGGCCACAGTGAACAAAATATCCTATAAAACATCAAAGAATAATGTACGACTCGCAGTTTATGGTGGTTATTTTTCAAGATCAAATTATGCCATTGGGAAATCATCCAATCTTGAAAATAACTCCGATAGTATATTTGCGTTGAACTCAAAAAACAGTGGAGGATCTTTTAAGACAGCGATAGGTTACAATAAAAATAACTGGATTAGTAATTTAAGGTATCAAGTACTTTATTTCCAGAACGGACTGCCTGGGCATACCCATGCAGCAAACCCAAGTTTATCTGATTTTCTTTCTAATAACAGATCTAGACAATATACCAAACCAGCTCAAAAAATACTAAATCATTTAGCTCAGTGGGAAAACAAATTCTACTTTAAAAACGATGAATTGGTAGCTCAATTGGGATTTACATCAAATGAATTAAAAGAATTTGAAAAAAGAACCTTTACACCTGGTATTGATATGACTTTACAAAACTATTCTTACAATTTACGCTGGAAACACCAATTCAATGAAAATGTAGAATGGATTTCTGGAACGCAAGGAATGTTTCAAAGTAATACAAATGGGTACAATGATATTATCGAAATACTCATAGAAGATGCTAAATTTTCAGATTTAGGTGCTTTCTCTTTATTAAAGGGAAATTATAAGTTGTGGAACATCCAAGCTGGAGTACGATATGATCAAAGGAGTATCACTACGGCCAATATTGTAGATGGGTTTGATGATACTTTTAGTGGAATCAATTATTCTGCTGGTGTTTCTAGATCATCTAAGAAGCTTACCACTAGATTAAATGCTTCATCTGGTTTTAGACCACCGCATATTTCAGAATTATTGGCTGACGGAGTTCACCACGCCACATTACAATATTTAATAGGAGATGCCAATTTTGATTCTGAAAGAGCAAATCAAATTGACTTTTATTTGGGAACTCATTTTGATCATTTGGAGATTGTTATAAATCCTTTTATTAACCAAATTGACAATTACATATATAAAAATCCCACAGGAAATATAGATTCCGTTTCTGGACTTGATGTATTTAATATGAAACAAAAAGATGTCATTTTTTCGGGTGGAGACATCGCTATACACTATCACCCCCACGTGGCACATTGGTTGCATTTAGAAAGTAACTTTTCTTTGCTATATACAAATAATGAATTGCCATTTATTCCACAAAACAGGCTCAATAATATAGCTAAAATTGATTTTAAGAATAGAAAAGGAATCAGCAGTGTTTCTGCGCAATATATTCACTTTTTTGGGCAAAATAGCGTTGCCACATATGAAGAACCGAGTGAACCCTATCAATTGATTAATTTTTCTGTTAATGGAACCATTCCTAGGAAAAACAAAATAGACTATGCCGTTGGTGTAAACAATTTGTTAAATACCAGATATGTTGATCATTTATCTCGTCTTAAAACGTACGAAATACCAAACCCAGGTAGAAATATATATATCAAATTGATATTTCAATTTGACAAATAGAATTGAAACTAGTCATTAAAAGGCTCTATGACTGGTTTTAATCCATTTTTAAAACAAGAGCCTAATACTTAAAGAAAAGAAAATGAAAAAAATAGCAATCTTTTTAGGAGCAATGGCTGTATTTAGTTTAAGCTCATGTAACAAGTGTGCAGAATGTCATGCTGCAGCTGATATTAACGGTACGGAGTATGAAATAGAGGAGCTTGGGGAAATTTGTGGTGATGAATTAGAATCTATTGAAGAAAGTGGTTATAATGTAACAGGTACTGTTTATGTCGATGCGGATGGAGATAGCCTTCCAAGTCCAGTTACTGGAAATATAGAGGTTCATTGTGGTGAAGATCATTAGTAAAAAAGTATATTTAAGCATCTAAGTTCTCTTAGGTGCTTAAATCTCTACATGTTAGACATAAAAACGATAAAAGAACTTCTGCATAAAAGGGAGTTAAAAGCGACCAACAGTCGCATAGACCTACTATCCAACTTAGATAAATTTGGGTCTGCTATGCCCTACTCTGCTATTCAAAAGTCTCTCAAAGGACGAGATAGAGTTACGCTCTACAGAACTCTGCAAACGTTGAGTGATAAGGGCATTATCCATAAGGCTGCCACCATTGATAATGAGGATTATTATGCCATTTGTGGACTTTCATGTACTAGTCAAGATCACGTCCACAATCATGTTCATTTTAAATGTAATGACTGTAACACCATAACATGTGAAAACATGGAAGAGGAAGTGATTATTTCATTGCCTCACTACACTATTGATAGCATTTCAATAAATATAAATGGTAAGTGCAAAAGTTGTTTAAAGACTGCTTAAGAAAAATTAACTCCTTTAAGCAATAAATTAGCTGAAGATGGATTAGTGGCTAGTGGAACATCGTGTACATCACAAATTCTCATAAGCATCGAAATATCAGGCTCATGAGGATGTTTTTCTAATGGGTCTCTGAAAAAAATAACCATATTGCATTTACCCGAAGCTACTAGTGAAGCAATTTGAGCATCACCGCCCAATGGTCCTGATAACATTTTATCTACTTTAAAACCCGCTTTTTCAACTTTCGTACCTGTAGTTCCGGTAGAAACTAATTCAATTTCATTTTGATGTAAGATGTCCGCATTTTCATTTAAAAACTGAACCATTTCAGCTTTTTTACCATCATGTGCAATTATAGCTATTAACATGCCCGAAAAGTAAAAAAATAATTGATTGATTAAATAAAATATGTGTTAACTAAATCTAAAGGATGTATTAATCAAAAAATCTTTGTTGTTATATCTTTTTTTATTCGAAAATTTGAAATAAAAAAAGGGGGACATGCCCCCTTTTTATATGATTTAACTTAACTTAATTTAAAATCGAACCTTTACACCGAAATTCCAGGTTCTTCCAAATCCATACCAACCTTGATTTGTGGTTAAAAATTCATCTTCTGGCGTGGTAGGATCGTCTGCATTATTTGTCCACATTTCAGAAATGTATTTCGTATCTAATACGTTGTTCACATTTGCTCTTAAATCAATATCAAACTTTTCTAATTCAATAGTGTAGAAAACACCTGCGTTAATCAAAGAGTATGCGGGTAATTGAACAACACCGTCATTATTGGGATCTTGGAATGTAGGATCGTCTATACTGTAACGAGCAAATAAATTATCTGCATAGTAGAAATTTCCTGTTATTCTTAAATCCTTAATAGGCGTGATAACCAATCCTAAGCTTGCTGTAGTTTGAGCAGCATCACCAACTTTAAGCCCATTTCCGTATACGGTTAACTCTCCTTCAGACTGTTGAGTATCTAGGTTTGTTCCAGTTGCTGTAAAGTCACTGGTGTATACCCAGTTTCCGGCAGAAAGCATAGCGTTAACAGTAAACATGCTATTAAGCATAGTATTAACTTCAAGCTCAACACCCGTGTGTGTTTGAGAAACACCCTCGAAAACATACATCACGTCTTCATCCTGAGCATTTCGTATAGTTTGATCGAATTGTCTATTACCCCAAACCGTGTAATATGCGTTAACATCAATATCTGTTTTGCCATCAAAATACCCATAACCGGCCTCAAATGCAGTTACCGTTTGATTATTAACATCCTCATTAATGTCATTTACATAATTTAAGAACACATTGTCGAAAATGGGTTGTCTAGAAAAGTAACCTGCATTAACAAATGCTCTCATTTTATTATTGATGTTATAATTAAAACCAGCTTTTACATTTCCGCCTAAAAAATTCTGCCAATCTGTAGCCTGAGCGGTGTCAGAACCTGGAGCAGCATCTGATAAATAATTAAAGTAATCAATTCTTTTAAATCCTTGTTGAGATCCATTTGCAGAAACAAATGCAGAAACTACATCAGTAGAATATTCTACTTGTCCGAAAAGTCCCATCCAACTTACTAAACCATCATTATAATAGGCTAGTACGTTGTTACCAGGTTCATAACTTCTATCCAAGAAATTACCAAACTCAGCTGGTGAAGCGGTCGTAATTGTATTGGAAGGGAAATTATCATCTCCAGTGGAAACGTAACTTGTGTTACCAAGCAAATTTTCTAATCGCCTGTAATGTTCACCCTTGTAATATCTGGCATCAATCCCTGCTGTTAGGCTTAAATTTTCATTCGCCTTATGATCTAAAGTAGATAAAATACCATACCATGTATGGCTATTCATAGATGCTCTTCTAATAAAACCATCTCCACTTCTAGTTGTAGTTAATGGATCAGTATTTGGTGCATCATTAAAGCTACTTAAATCTCCTTTGTTGTAAGCTACAATATCATCAAATCGTACCTGACCATTTTCATCATGAATACCTACACCATACCCTCCAAAACTATCATATACTCTACCACTATCATTTTGAACACGACCTCTAGGACCAGTTCCACCTCCAATACCTAAGGAAATGTATGCAGAGGTTTTTAAACTTGTTTTCTCAGAAATGTCCAAATAATGATTTAAGAATGCTTTAGGCTTGTGGTAAAAATTTCTTCTCCAATTAAATTCTTCTCCATCTAGTTGTCCCCAAGTGTAATTAAACCTTATGTTATCTTGGAAATCAGAAAGATACAAGTTATCAAATCTTCCATAACCTACTCTTTGGTGGTGCCATTGAGGAGCTCCTAAAACAGTACCAGAGATGCTTTGCTTATCATTAATTTTATAATTAGTAGATAGAAAGTAAGAGTAAGCTCTAAATTTAGTTCCATCCACATAACCATCTCCTCTGGTATGAGTAAATTGCATTGTAGTAGCTAAACCATTATCCATTTGCCCAGAAGAAAGTGCAACAGCATATTTGGTATAACCATCATTTCCAACGGTAGTACTAGCCGATCCACCCTTTTCAAAATCAGCGGCGTTAGTCACAATATTTATAGACCCACCAACTGCAGGTACAGCTAACTTTGAGGCTCCAAGCCCTCTTTGAACTTGTAACTTGCTAGTCACATCAGAAAGACCTGCCCAATTTGACCAATAAACCCAACCGTTTTCCATATCATTAACTGGTATACCGTTAATCATCACAGCAGTATTACGTTGATCAAAACCTCTAACGTTAATTCTTGAATCTCCAAATCCACCTCCCTGTTTAGTAACATAAACAGATGGGGTGTTTCTCAGAATTTCGGGATATTCTTGATTACCCACATTTTCTTCTATAAACTTTCCACCTAAGGTTGTTGCAGCAACAGGCGTCATCCTATCCTTAGCAATACTGGCAATTACTTCAACTTCTTTTAGGCCTAGGTTTGTGGGGTTAAGAGAAATGGTTCCAACGTTATTTTCACCTGCAGAAAGGGTGACTGTCGCTGTCTTTTTTCCGTAACCTATAAAACTGAATGTAACATCAACTTCACCAGGTGATAAATTATCCAATTTAAAAGATCCGTTGAAATCTGTAATTGTACCTTTATTAGCACTACTCACATAAATTGTAGCACCAACTAATGCTTCGCCAGAGGTTGCATCGTTTAACCCACCTGTCATTGAGGTTTGGGAAAACAAAAAACCACTGGAAAACAGCATAGCTGTAATCAATGTAATTTTTTTCATGATAAATTTTGTTTAAGTTTTCTCAATAATACATTAAACATTTCTTATTAACGTTAATTCGACGTTAATTAAAATTAAAAGTTTTTAACAATTCATTAAGATAACATGGCTGTGGAGCTATTGTCTATTTTAAAATGGTCATATAAAAACAAGGGTAATGCCAATGAAAAGCCAACCACAAATAATGCAATTACATATTTAGTGATTTTTAAGCTCTTTTTTCGAGATTGATGGATTAGAAAAACTAGAAAAGTAGTTCCAGCAATCGTTACATCCCATGAAATCATAGCAGTTGGAAACGTAGCAAATAAGGGGGTGAAAAACCCTTCCATGGATCCTTTAGAGTTTATTAAGAACTGTATAAGGTTGTAATAAGGAAGTACGGTTCCTAGAACACATAAAATCAGATAAATTCTTTTCATTTTTAAATTTTATTTGAAAACCCTTAGGTAATTTGGTGACTAATATCAAAATTAACAAGAATAAAAATAAGTATATATTTAGCAAATTTTAAACATGAATATTCGCACATTATCCGCCTGTGTTTTAATTACTTTATTATCTACACCTCTATTCGGTCAAACTCTTTATGGGCTTAAAAAAACAGTAAATGGAAGCATGACTATTCCATTTGATGTAGTCAATATTGATCCATCTACAGGAAATACGACAATTGAAGTGAGTACGAATTCCCTAGTAGCAGTAGCAGCAGGAGCAACAGCCCTCAAGGAACTTAACCAGCCTTTAGATAATAAAATCTATTTTGCTGGAGAAATATATGATACTCACCATCAAATGGGTGTGCCTGGGGCTATTCTTTCAGGATATGATGCAGTAGATCTAATGCTAAATAAAACACCCCACTAGTGTGAGGTGATATAAGCTAGGAAAGGAATATTAATTTGCAAATTAGTCTTAAATAATTAAGCTTTTCCTTTTTTCCATCCATAGAATAATAGAAGGTAAACAAGGGCATTAATCACCATCATTTCAATGGGTGGATGAGCACCTCCTGTCATCATACCAATG
>JAYYEV010000052.1:0-9749 GCA_036159515.1 Bacteroidota bacterium
TGAATAGCTTGTTCACATAGCGTACAAAATCCAAATTTGGGTTCATGAATTCTGTGGAGTGCCAGATTTAATTTCTTTAGTTTTTCTGCCGCATTTCTAAGTAGTCTATCATTTATGGTTTTGTTGTTTATAGCGTCCATTCTGCTAATTCTACCAATGGCGTTTTCTGGCTCAATCGGGGCAGCAAGATTTTTAATTTCTTTAATTTCCGTTTCAAGCTGTGCTATTTTATCTAGGATGGTCTTTTTTAACTTCTTTTTGTCCATAAAACAACAATGTTTTTTGCTTCTTACTTCCTTTGTAAAGAGGTAAATGAACCAGCTTGGTTTCTATCGGCCCATTGTAAAGTTTGATTTTTCTTTTTGGTCTTAATCCCAAGTGTTTAATGGCTTCTAGGTTTCCACTTAAAATCCATGCGTCACATCCTTCCCAATAATGTTTTAAACGACTACCTATATCGTTGTAAAAAGAATGAATTTTTTCTTGTGGTAAACGAACATTGTAAGGAGGGTTCATAACTAGCATCGCTTTTTCAATTGGTTTTTGGAGCTGAAAAAAATTAGCTTCTTTTACTTTTGCATCGTTAGGTGAAATTTGATTGAGATGTGTTCGGGTAGCAAATACCAGTTTATTCAATTTATCGTATCCGTATAATTTGGGTTGAATGTTATTTTTAGCTTTTTCAGCTTCCGCTTTTAATTTTTCCCAGAGCCGATGGTCATAACTTTGGTGCTTCACGAAACCAAAAAGCGGACGTAACAAGCCTGGAGCTATATGTTGAGCTTGAATTAGTGCTTCACAAAGAAAAGTACCCGAACCACACATCGGATCAATGAGTGGGATTTGAGGTTCCCAATCCGAAAAGGTTAAAATACCTGCGGCAAGTACTTCATTGATTGGAGCCACACCGGTGATGGACCGATATCCTCTTTTGTAAAGAGGTTCACCAGATGTATTCCATAGCAAGTGGACATGATCTTGTGTCACTCGTACCAAAAATCGTTGATCTGGATTTTCCCTGTCTACGTTAGGCCTTTTTCCAGTCGCTTTTTTAAACTGGTCTACAATAGCATCCTTTACTTTTAGAGCTACAAATTTGGAGTGATTAAAATGAGTAGAATGCACAACGCTATTGAGCATAAAGGTTTCGTGCAATGTAAATTCTTTTGTCCAATCATATTGATAGGCGCCTTTATACAATTCCTTTTCGTTTTTGGCTCGGTAACGATGCAAATCAACCAATACATCTAGAGCCAATCGACACCAAAGATTCAGTAAATAAATTTCCTTTTGTCCTCCTTCTAGATAAACAGCTCTTTTACCGATGTTGGGTGTAATTCCGGTAATGTGATTAACTTCTCGGGCAAGTATATCTTCAAAACCCGCATATGTTCTAACTACGATATTCATGCGTTTCTATCTTCATCTTCGTCCATTTCTTCAAAATCAACATAAAGATCATCTTCAAGGTCCACCTTTTCAGCATTTTGATCAGTGGTTTGGTTGTTCATTTTCTCAAACTCTTTCATGATGTTATCTAGGGGGTTCTTTTTTTGAGGTGGTTCTTTCCCAGATAACTTTAATAACAGCAGTTGGGTGTAAGCTACTCCTCGCTGAATCATGCTAAGCATGAAAAGGATTCCAGCAAAACCAAAAATCCACTTTAATATGGGTGCTTGATAAATGTCATCTATGGTCGTTAAAAACCAGTAATTTACCGGGTTGTAGTTTAAAAAATAACCTACTGTTTCAGGCAATCCTACACAAGCGGCATACACCACAATAGAAATGCCTACAAGATGTTTTTCATAGGTTAATTCGTTTGTTTTTTGTAATGGATTTCCAAACTTAAAATTGGTAGAAACAGATGCGGCAAAGCGAAATAAGTTTTGTTTTTTATTGAGTTTACCTGCTAAATAAAGAGTAAGTATTAGACCACCACTGATTAGTACACCCCAAACCACAGAAGGATAATCATTTTGATCAGCCAAAAATTGAACAGCAGTGGAGTAGGTAATGGTGCTAATAAATAGATACCGTATAGCTTTAATACTATGATCCACAGCAAAATTTTGCCTCAACCCAAATAAAAGGGTCTTGGGTAGTTGCACTACAAACCACCAAATAAAGTTGAATACCATGTAAACAATACACAGGTAAAAAATATATTCGAGTACAATCATTGAGCGGCAAATATACTTGAATACAAATCAAAAGCACCATAAAACAGAAATAACAACCTTTTGTATATATTCGTAATTCAATTCAATATCATGAGAAAAGCAACTCAAAGTTTATTTCTATTTTTTCTTTTATCTGTTAACATATTACATGCTCATGAAGGTATGTGGATTCCTTCTCTACTGAGGGTGTTAGAAGGTCAAATGCAAAGTGAAGGAATGCAAATTACGGCAGAAGACATTTACAGCATTAATCAATCAAGTCTCAAAGACGCTATTGTTCATTTTGGTGGAGGATGTACCGCTGAGGTAGTCAGTAAAAAAGGATTGATCTTGACCAATCATCATTGTGGTTACAGTCAAATACAACAACACAGTTCGTTAGAAAACAACTTATTGAAGGATGGGTTTTGGGCCATGTCCATGAAAGAAGAATTAAAAAACCCGGGTCTTACAGCCACTTTTATTGTTCGAATTGAGGATGTAACCGATAAAGTGTTAAATGGAGTAAAAGACCAAAATAGCGATGATGGCAATAAAATCATGTTGACCAACATAAAAGCCATTGAAAAAGCAGCAGTTAATCAACCCAATTATAAAGCTTCGGTAAAGCCCTTTTATTATGGCAATAAATACTTTATGATTGTTTCAAAAACCTACAAAGACGTTCGATTAGTAGGAGCTCCACCAAGCGCTATGGGCAAATTTGGAGGCGATACTGACAATTGGGTTTGGCCAAGACATACTTGCGATTTTTCCATGTTTAGAATTTATGCCAATAAAGACAACGAGCCAGCAGATGTTTCAGATGATAATGTCCCTTATCAAGCAACTAGAGCCTTAGATATTGCCATTGATGGAGCAAAAGAAAATGACTTCGTGATGGTATTCGGATTTCCTGGGAGAACCTCTCAATACTTGACTTCAAAAGCGGTAGATAATTACATCGCAAAATTACTTCCAGCAAGAATTGAAATGCGGAAAAACAGTTTAAAACATATTGATGCAGCTATGGCCATGGATGAAGCTACTTATATAAAATATGCATCAAAACAATCTAGAATAAGCAACGCCTATAAAAAGTGGATCGGACAAGATTTAGGGCTAAGAAAAAAAGAGGCTGTAAAGCAAAAGCTTAGTCTTGAAAAAGATTGGGTTACAAAGGGAAAAGGGAATCAAGTATTGTTGGATCAACTTTTTGAATTAGAAAATAAAAAAGTGGAAGCTCAAATGGCGTACAACATGTTTGTGGAATTTTACTATTACGGTCCTGAAATGATGAGGTGGGCCACCGGTTTTAATAAATTGGCCAATTCCAAAGAATTTGAAAAAGATACCAAGAAGAAGTTGAAAACCATGCAGAATTTTTTCAAAAATTATGATGTTAATATCGATAAAAAAGTTTTTGCTTCATTAGTCCCGATATACATAAAGCATGTGAATAATGACTTGCTTTCAAAAGAGTTAACAGATTTAGTAAATAAATATTCATCTAATGAAGAAATGGTGGAGGCACTTTATAAAAAAAGTAAGTTGCACAATAAAGAACAAGTAGAAAAATTACTAGAAGGAAGTCAAAAATCATTTAAGAAAAAATTAGAAAAAGACCCGATTTACCAGTTGGCTCAAGGTCTTTTGTCGCACTTTCTAAACGAAGTCAGACCTAGTTACAGTCAAATGTCAAAAGATGAAGAAAAACTGATGAAAAGCTTTGTGAAAAGTTTGATGATGACTTACCCAGAAAAATCATTTTGGGCTGATGCGAATTCTACCTTAAGACTAACCTATGGAAAAGTAGAAGGTTCAGCACCAAGAGACGGTATGGAATATACTTGGTACACCACTATGGATGGAATTATTGAAAAATACAATACGGGTGAAGCTGACTTTGAAGTGCCTCAACGTCTTTTAGATCTGTATGAAGAGAAGAATTACGGGCAATACGGTACAGATGGAAAATTACATATTTGCCTTCTCGGTTCCAATCATACTACAGGTGGAAATTCAGGTAGTCCTGCGCTGGATGCGTATGGTAGATTAATAGGCATCAACTTTGATCGTAGTTGGGAAAGTACAATGAGTGATGTGCTTTTTGATAAAGACATTTGTAGAAATATTATGGTTGATATAAGATATGTCCTTTGGGTTATAGATATCTATGCGGGTGCTGGACACTTAGTGAAAGAAATGAATCTAGTCAGGAACTAGTTATTCTCCTTTATATACAGGTTTTCTTTTTTCAAAAAAAGCATTTACTCCTTCCTTGTGATCGTAACTTGAAGCTGCTTTTTTTTGAAGCTCCCTCTCTAAATCAAGCTGTTGTTGTAAATCATTTGTTTCAGAAGCTTTTAGCAGATTTTTGATGTATTCAATACTTTTGCTGGGCATCAAGCTGACCCTTTTGGTGAATTGCATTGCTTCTTCCAATCCATTAGCATCTTCCACCCATTTATAAATCATACCCATGCGTTCTGCGTCTTCAGCATTTACCTTATCTCCACTCATCATAAGAGCGGCAGCTTTTTGCTTTCCAATAGTTCTAGGTAAATTAAAACTACCCCCGGTATCGGGGACTAATCCTATGTTAATAAAGGACTGAATAAATTTAGCTGTTTTTGCAGCAATTGTAATGTCGCATGCTAAAGCTAGATTGGCACCTGCCCCTGCTGCTACTCCGTTAACATAACAAATCACAGGTTTTTTACTGTTATATATTTGCATGCAAATTGGATTATAGGTGTGATCAATAATTTCATCAATGCTAGGTCCGTTTTTTCTAGTGGCTTCTTCCAAGTCTTGACCAGCGCAAAATGCTCTTCCAGATCCAGTAATCAAAATAGCCCTAACGGATTTGTCCTCCGTAGCATTTTTAAAAGCAGATAAAAAATCATCAGCCATCTCATAATTAAAGCTATTTAGTACGTCAGCTCTATTTAAAGAAATTATGACATAGCTGTTTTTCTTTTCAACTAATATGTTTTTATAATCCATTTTTATTTTTTAGTGTAGTATTACGTAACAATCTTTATTATTACAAAAAAAATAATAATTTTTGCAAGCCTCAAATTAAACTAAAATGCCAGAATTTCATTCGCTTAAAGTTAAAGAAATCGTAAGAGAAACAAATGACACGGTTTCTGTTTCTTTTCTAGTTCCTGATGACCTGAAGGATGCATATGCTTTTACACCAGGGCAATACCTTACTTTAAAGCTAAATATCAATAATGAAGAACAAAGAAGATCTTATTCCATTTGTTCCTCATCTGCAGAAGACATTACAGTTGCCGTTAAAAAGGTAGAAAATGGAGTAGTTTCTACCTATTTAAATGAGGTATTGAAAGAAAACGATGAGATGGAGGTAATGACTCCTGACGGCAATTTTACCTTAGAAACAGATCAAACTAAAAAAAGAAAATTTGTGGGTTTTGCTGCAGGATCAGGAATTACACCCATAATGTCTATGATCAAGCAATTAAACATGGACGAGACGGATACGGTCTTTACGTTATTCTACAGTAATAAAACAGAAAGTGATGTCATTTTTAAACATCAACTAGATAAGTTATCAGGTGGTCGCCTTAAAATCAATTACATCTATACAAGACAAAACCTCAACAATCCATTGTTAGAGGGTAGGATAGATAAATCAAAAGCAACAGAGTTAGTAAAGGCTGATTTATCTTGCTTAAATGCAGACGCCTTCTATTTATGTGGTCCAGAAGAAATGATCTTCAATGTCAAATCGGCATTAGAAGAATTTGGAGTACTGAATACGAAAATCAAATTTGAGTTATTTACAACTCCCGTTCTAATGGCTGAAAAGCCAAGGCAACAAGATGTAGATGAAAATTTTGATGGGGAAGCTTTAGTCACCGTTATCTATGATGATGAAGAAATAGAGTTTAATTTAAACAAAGACGGAGATACCATCTTAGATGCAGCAATGGATAATGATGTAGACGTTCCTTTCTCATGTAAAGGAGCAGTTTGCTGTACTTGTAAAGCAAAAGTTACGGAGGGAAAAGTCACCATGGATGCTAATTATGCCCTTTCTGATCAAGAAGTGGAAGACGGGTATGTATTGGCTTGCCAATCACATCCTGCAAGTGCAAAAGTAACGCTAGATTTCGATTGATTTTTGTAACTTTATAAGAATTAATCAAACTTGTGAAAAACTTCCTTTTAGGGTACTTCTTTTTATATTCCATTTCATTTCTAGCTCAAACCAGTGATGTGGGTGGTCCTGTTTCTTGGTCCTTTAATCAGGATTTAGATGTCATGCATATTCCGCATTTTCAATTGTCAAAAAGTAAAATTGACAAACAAATTAAAATCAATGACTCCATAGAATTATGGACCAAAAGAGGCTTTATTTTTGGTGTTGAACAGCAAGTTGATATCGATTTTCACCAAAATGCGTATTGGCAACAAACAAAGAAAGGAAGGATTGGCAGATTAGAGATAAGGTCTTCTGAAGCCATTTCATTGAACTTAATTTTTGATCAATATAACCTATCCGATAGATCGTTTTTGTATCTATATAGTTCAGATAAAAAAGAGCTTTTAGGAGCTTACACAAGTGAGAATAATAATAAACAGAACATTTTAGGAACAGACTTAATTCATCACGAGGAGATCATTGTTGAATTGTTTGAACCCAGTGATGAGGTCGGTAAATCGATTTTACATATTTCTAATGTGGTTCACGGATATAAAGACATCGACAATGCACTAGGATTAAAAGTGAATGAATCCGGTGCTTGTAATATGGACGTCATTTGTAGTGATGGATTACCTTGGGCCAATGAAATAAAATCTGTGGTAAGGATTTTATCGGGTGGAACACTGTGTACGGGTACGTTAGTGAATAACACAGCACAAGATGGAACACCTTATGTATTGACTGCAGAACATTGTAATCCTCAAAATATGGGGAATGCGGTATTTAGATTTAATTACGATAGTCCTATTTGTGGATCTCAAACGGTGGCTAATAGTCAAGCTCCCAGCGGCTCTCCACAAACAATTAACGGATCTTCATTCATAGCTTCAAAGCAGGATTCTGATTTTGGATTAGTAGAATTAAATTCAGTTCCTCCAGCCAGTTACGATGTGTTTTACGCAGGATGGAGAAACACAAGTGCAGTTTCTTCTACAGCGGTTTGTATACACCATCCTAGCGGAGATGTGAAAAAAATATCATTTGATGATGACCCTTTGCAAAATTCAAGTCAAAATGGAGTAAGTAATAACATGTGGGAAGTGGAGACCTGGGAGAGATCAACAACTACAGAACAGGGATCTTCAGGTTCAGCGCTGTGGGATCAAGATCATTACATTGTAGGAACATTGTTTGGGGGATCAGCAGCTTGTGGAAATTCGTTAAGTGATTTTTATGGTAAATTTTCAATGTCCTGGACGGGTAATAATTCTGCTGCTCCAAATCAAAGATTAAGTAATTGGTTAGATCCAACTAATTCTGGTTTAACTCAATTATCAGGTTATAGTCCTGGTACTCCTGCATTAGCTTTAGATGGAACCATAAGTGATGTAAATTTATCTTCAGAAGTGTTTTGTTCTGCATATATCCCCGTAGAATTCACCATCAAGAATAACGGATCAAGCAATTTAACATCTGCTGAAATTGAAATTTTGGTAGATGGTGTGGTAAAAGAACAATATCAATGGACGGGTTCGTTAAGTTACAATGGTCTGCAAGCGGTAAGCCTAAGTAATTCTTTGGAAGTGTATTCTAGTGGTAATCATAGTGTTGAGGTTAGAATAATATCAGTGAATAATCAGCAAGACCAAAATAGTGCTAATAATAGCTATTCAAAAAGTTTTTCAAATTATCCTGGATCGTCTAGATTAAATCTGAATCTAGATTTAGATTGCTGGGGTAGTGAAATTTCTTGGCAAATTACCGATAATAATAATACAGTTATTTGGGAAGTTCCAGAAAACACCTATCCAGATGTACAACCTGCTGGAACCACAGTAAATGAAGTGGTATGTCTAGAAAACGGATGTTACGATTTTACAATAAATGATACGTACGGAGACGGAATGTACGGTTCACAATATACCGAGTGTAGTGTAAATGGTAACTTTACGATGGTGGACCAATGGAATTCAAATACTTTTTTTTCTATGACTGCGCCAAATGCAAATTTTGGAGTTTCAGAAACACATAGTTTCTGTGTAACATCCAATAGCGTGGCTAGTAATAATTATAAAGATCTGATTATTTTCCCAAATCCTTCTGAAGGAACATTTAGAATTAAAACAGAGGGGTTAAATCAAAAATTAGGTATACAAATATTGGATGTTTCTGGAAAAATAATAAAATCTTTTTCTGCCATTCCTAACGGTGATTATTCTCTTGATGTGCTTAATAAAGGCTTCTATATAATTAAAGTGAAATCTAATAACAACGTATTAGGCTCATATAATTGGATTAAATCTAAATAAATTGAATATAGTAATAACAGGTTGTTCACAGGGCATAGGTGCAGAACTAGTAAGATACTGGTCCACGAATCACCTCGTGTTTGGAATTTCTAGAAACCGAGAAAAGCTAGAAATCTTGAAATCTAGTTTAGAAAATCATGAAAACTTCCGTTTTATTTCTGAAAGTGTAATTGATATAAATCAGGAAGTATTAAATGATTTTCTTGGACATAACAACATAGATGTGCTCGTTAATAATGCAGGATTACTAATAAACAAGCCATTTGTAGATATTCAATATGAGGATTACAAAAGAGTAATGGATGTGAATTTTTGGGGTGCTTTTCATTTGTCAAAATTGTTGCTAAACAGATTATCAAAGGCCAAAGGACAAATATTGAATATTAGTAGTATGGGTGGTGTAAATGGGACATCAAAATTTCCTGGTTTGTCAATTTACAGTTCTTCAAAAGGGGCTTTAACCATTTTAACAGAGTGTCTTTATGAAGAGTTAAAAGAGTTCAAGGTAAGGGTAAATGCATTGGCATTGGGGGCAGTACAAACCGAAATGTTAGATCAAGCATTTCCTGGCTACAAAGCAGATATATCTCCAAAACAGATGGCAGATTTTATAGATTCTATAGTGGTGAAAGGAAGCCAAATTTTAAATGGTCAGGTCCTAAAAGTGACAGGTTCAAATCCATAGTTTGTTGATTTTCAGTAAAATCCAATTTAATGGAGTAAATTTTTTCATTTTTATGGTAAATTAATTGTGGGTTTTGAATAATCATGTTATGTTTGCACCCGCAAAAGTTATTTAGGTATTTAAAGAGACTAAAAGTGAATAAAAATTTTCGTAATTTTTTTTCTATTTGTTTGTTTGATTTAAATATTCAGTTACCTTTGCCGGCCAATTGTGAAATCGAAAGAGATTTTATAAGCAATTAATTAGACATTTAAAGACATCATTTTGTCTTCAAAATATTTAAGTTCTTTGAAGTATTGAAGTTAAGAATTAAAAGACTAGCAAACCCTGAGATTTGTTTCAACAAAACTTAAAATTATAAATACAATGGAGAGTTTGATCCTGGCTCAGGATGAACGCTAGCGGCAGGCCTA
>JAYYEV010000053.1:0-44271 GCA_036159515.1 Bacteroidota bacterium
TCATTTTCTAGCATCTCATGCTGTTTTTCCATGTTATGATGACTGATAGACGCTAGATACTGTCTAAACTTAGTGGTCATGTATTTCTTGCCTTTTGGACCTCCAAATTGATCTGCATAACCATCTGAAAATATGTAAATCATATCCCCTTTTTCCAGTTTAATTTCATGATTTATAAATGGTTTTTTTTCACCTACAGTTAGCGCAACGGGTTGATAATTGGCTTTCACATGATTTATCTCTCCATTTCTTACGTGAATCAACGGATTGTTTGCACCAGCATACTGTAAGGTTAATTTTTCAAAATTGATTTTACATAGCGCTACATCCATCCCATCTCGAGTTTCTTTTTTACTGTCTTTGTTATTTAAGGAAGCGATGATCTTGTCCCGCATATTATCTAGAATTTCGCCCGGATTATTTACCTTTTTTTCAATTATATTTTCATTGAGTAAAGAAGTACCTATCATGCTCATAAATGCACCTGGAACACCATGACCAGTACAATCTGCCACCGTAAAGTAAATGTTATTGTTTGGGGTTTTGTATACCCAGTAATAATCGCCAGAAACCACGTCTTTAGGTTTGAATAGAATAAAACTTTCAGGAAGCACATCTTTGAGATATACGGTTGATGTCATCATGGCATCTTGAATGTTTTTTGCATAACTGATGCTATCTGTAATTTCTTTGTGATTTTCGTCTAGTTGTCGGTGTTGTTCTTCAATAATCTTATTCTGTTTTCTTGTTTTTCTCCATTGAACATATACAATTACAAATGACAATAGAAATAAAATAATCCCTATTTCTAGTATGGTATTTAACCTTTCTGCCTCTTTTTTTAGTTTTTCTTCTTTAGCAGCCGTTTCTTTTTGAAAAGCTATTTCTTTATTTCTATTCACCAATTGAATGCTATCTAAAAGCAATTTTTCTTCAAACTTTTTACTGATGTTTTGGTCTATCTTAATTCGCTTTTGAAAATACCTATTTGCTTTTTGGTAATTACCCAGTTGTTGGTAGATATTTCCAATGATATCATAGGTAATAGAAGATGAATTAAGATGATCTAGAGTTTCAAGGACTTCAGCACTTTTTAGATAGTATTTTAGGGCTTTTACAGGTTCATCATAATCGTAGAAATAGATGCTTCCAATGTGGTCAAAGGCGATCCATATTTGTTCTTTAAACCACTTTTTTTCCTTTTCACTAGAAGGGTTCAAAAGGTTGTACTCACATAGGTCAACAATATCAGTTTGTAGTTTTAAATGTAAATCTGGGTCACTGTAAAAAATGATGTCACTCCAATTCTGCATTTGCAGTATTCTAACAGTATCACTTTTTGTTTTTTCAAGAATTTGCTTAATCCTATCAATTTTAATGGAAGTTCTAGTGATTTCTTGTGATAAGCAATTTACCTGGATTAAAAAAAATAGCGCAAGAATGCTGTAAAAAGTCTTTTTCATGTTAGTACGACTGATCTATTTTTTTAACCATGGTTAAAATGGTGGCAATGGCTACTGTTTCATCTGTTTCGTCATACACATCAACTAAGAACTTTACTATGCCTTTTGCAATATCATTTTCATCTTTCTTTTTTTGGTCTATTTTTTCTTTCACAGTAAACTTTACACCAATGGTTGCACCAGGGTAAACCGGTTTCACAAAACGGCAATCTTCAATTCCGTAGTTCAATAAAACAGGCCCTTTTGCTGGATCTACAAAAAGCCCAGCCGCTTTAGATAATATGAAATATCCATGAGCAACCCGCTCTTCAAAAATGGTTCCATCAAGAGACGTAGCGTCCATATGAGCATAAAAATTATCTCCACTTACATTCGCAAAATTTACGATATCCGCATCACTTACGGTATGCTTATGGGTAAATACCGTTTCTCCAACTACTAATTCCTCAAAGTGCTTACGAAAAACATGTGGTTTTGAAATAGGCTGATTTCCTCCAACTTGAAATTGTTCTGTAATTCTTGTTATGGTTTCTGGATGACCTTGTATGGCTGTTCGTTGTAAATAATGTTTTATGCCTCTTATTCCACCCATTTCCTCACCTCCTCCAGCTCTACCTGGACCTCCGTGAGTTAGCAATGGCATAGGCGAGCCATGCCCAGTACTTTCTTTTGCACATCGTTCATTCAGCACTAGTATTCGACCATTCATGTGTGCAGCCTCAGTTACGAATGTTTTTGCGATTTCATCATCGTTCGTGACAATAGAGGTTACCAATGAACCTTTCCCCATTTCAACAATGGCAACAGCCTCTTCCATGTCTTTATAAGGTATTAAAGTAGAAACTGGTCCAAAGGCTTCCACATGGTGCACATCATCTTTTAAAAAAGGTTGATTATTTCTAAATAGAATAGGGGAGAAAAAACATCCTTTTTCAAATTGAGCATCTATTAATGGTGTTTTTTCTAAGGAACCATATACCTTATCTTGAGACTGCATCAATAGCTCCACGTTTTCTTTTACTCTTTCTACTTGTATTTTAGTGGCTAATGCACCCATCCTAACTTCCTTGTTCTCAGGGTTCCCTATTGCTGTTTTTTCCAATCTAGAAATAAGCGCTTCTTGTACTTCGTTAATGGTATTTTCGGGGACAAGAACTCTTCTAACTGCAGTACACTTTTGTCCAGTCTTGACGGTCATTTCTTTATGTACTTCTTTGACAAATAAATCAAATTCAGCAGTTCCAGGTACCGCGTCTTTTCCTAAAACACAAGCATTAAGCGAATCTGCTTCCATATTAAAGGGAACAGAGTGAGCCAAGATATTAGGATGTGATTTTAATACTTTTCCTGTAGCTGCAGATCCAGTAAATGTGACTACATCCCTGTGGTCCACATGATCTAAAATTCCTCTTCCTAATCCGGGGATGAGTTGCAAGCTACCTTCTGGTAAAATACCTGACTTAATAATTTCTTTCACCATTGAAGCGGTAAGAAAAGAAGTATATTCTGATGGCTTCACCACAGCAGCAACACCTGCCATGAAGTTTACCGCTATTTTTTCCAACATTCCCCAAATAGGAAAATTGAAGGCATTGATATGAACTGCAACACCTCTTCTGGGAACCATGATGTGATGTCCAATGAAAGTGCCATTTTTGGATAGGGGAGCGGCCTGACCATCTACATGATAAGGTAGGTCAGGAAATTGCCTCCTTAATGAAGCATTAGCAAACAGGTTCCCTATACCTCCTTCGATGTCAATCCATGAGTCCATTTTTGTGGCGCCAGTTGCTGTACTCAATGCATAAAATTGGTCTTTTCTTTTATGCAGATAAAGAGCCAACGACTTTAGCATTTCCCCTCTTTGTTGGAATGTCATTTTTCTCAGTGCAGTACTTCCTTTTTCTCTGCCATATCGTAAGATGTGCTCATAATCTAGCCCTTTACTAGAGCATGTCCCTATTGTTTCTCCATGTATAGCATGCTGAAAAGTGACCTCGGTTCCTTCTCCTTTAACCCAATCCCCTAAAACATAATTTTTGACTTCCATATGCATTTATCTATTTTTCCTAATATAGCGAATTCATTGTGAAATAAGCAGTGTTAAAAAGGTACTGCCCAATATTTAGTGATATCTATTCCAAGAAGTTCTTGCCTTTCTTTCCATTCCTCAAACTTAACTTTTACTATTTCTTTTATGTCAACTTCAGAAAGAAATAAACTTTTTGGAATATTTTTTTCTAATAAAATGGACTTTATATGCTCAGAAATATAATTAGACCAATATTTTTTTATTTCCTCACAAACATGCGGGCTATTCTCCCAATTTTTTTCATTTAAAAGATCCAACGCATAAGTCTTAGCTTCGTCTGTATAATCGGTGTGGGGTTCAGCGATAATTACAAGTTCAATAATAGAGAGTTTATTTAATTTTTCTTTAAGATTCATTACTTGAAAACAGTTGTTTTGCAGCATTAAATGGATCAATTTCACCACTTTCTATATCCTCATTTAAGCTTTTAATTTGGTCATGGATTTGGTTGTTTTTATAAAAATCAGCTTTAATTAAACTATCTAATTTTTCTCTAAACCAGAATAATCGCTGTTTTTGCCTGTTTTTTTGTAGCCACCCATTTTCTACATTGTGGTTTTCAAATGAATTTATCATTTCAAACACCTTATCAATCCCCTTATTTTCTAAACTTGAACATGTTAAAACGGGTGGAGTCCAGTTATTTTTTGAGCTAGGAAATAAGTGTAGTGCGTTCTGATAGTTTGATTTGGCTACCTTCGCTCTTTTGATGTTTTCACCATCCGTTTTGGTGATCAATAACCCATCTGCTAATTCCATTATTCCACGTTTAATGCCTTGTAGTTCGTCTCCTGCACCCGGTAATACAAGTAATAAGAAAAAATCTACAAGTGCTTTCACATGGGTTTCGGATTGACCTACACCAACTGTTTCTACGATTATGAAATCAAATCCAGCTTTTTCGCAAAGTAAAATGGTTTCGTAAGATTTGTTTGCTACTCCACCTAATTCCCCTTTTGAGGGGGTAGGCCGGATAAACACATTGGGTAGATTTATTAAATCTTCCATCCTAGTTTTATCCCCTAAAATGCTTCCTCCAGTAACGGTGGAACTTGGATCTACAGCTAAAATGGCAATTTTAAAATTTTTATTTCCTACATATCTCCCAAAAGCCTCTATAAATGTGCTTTTGCCTACACCTGGACTTCCTGTTATTCCAATCTTAAATGCTGTTTTTTTAGGATTAGGTATAGACTTTAATGCATTATATATTAATTCCTGATCATGTTTTCTAGTACTTTCAAGAAGGGTGATGGCTCTTGATAAAATCGATGTATCACAGGATAAGATGCCCTTAACTATTTCCTCCTCTTTTAAAGATTTTAACGGTTTGTAAGTGTATTTTTTATTGATTTTATCCGCCATTAATACAAAGTTATAAAGTTATATTTGCTATTACATGTTTCAATCTACTATAAAACCATACAACGAATTATCAAAAGATCAATTTTTTGATATTTTAAAACTACGTATCGAGATTTTTGTAGTAGAGCAGTCCTGCTATTATCAAGAATTAGATGACGAGGACAAAGAAGCATTTCATGTATCTATCTATAACAATGGCATTATAGTTGCTGTTGGTAGAATTATACCTGATCTTAACAATAGAGAAGTAAAAATTGGAAGGATTGCCGTAAAAATGAATCAAAGAAAAAAAGGTTTCGCTTCTAGTATGATGGAAGATATGTTGAATTTCATTTCGAAGAAGTATGGAGATTTTAGTGTTTTGTTATCTGCACAAACCTATCTCATTAAATTCTATCAATCATATGGGTTCAATGAAATAGGTGACACTTACCTAGAAGATGGTATAGAACATATAAATATGGTATTAAAATGAATGGGTTAACTTTTGTTATTTTATTAATTAGTCTGCATACAACGGCTCAAATCAATCCAAATATTAACCAGTTTGATAAACAGGGAAAAAAGCATGGAAAATGGAAAGGGTATCATGAAAACACACAAAGTAAAAGATATGAAGGTGAGTTTAATCATGGTACACCAGTAGGTAGATTCACGTATTACGCAATGGAGGGATATGTAAGTGGTAAAGTAGATTTCATCAATGATTCTATTTCTAGTGCTCAAATGTTCCATGAAAATGGGTCCATTATGGCAGAGGGTAAATTTTTAAATCAAACTAAATCTGGAAAATGGTACATCTACTCCAGAAGTGGTTACTTATTAAATGCATTTCATTATTTAAATGGGGCACTAGAGGGTACACAATATTCCTACTATCCAAAATTTGATGATTATGAGGAAATAAAGGTCATGGAACAATATGAGTGTAAAGGAGGTTTAAAAAATGGAGTCTGGAAGTCGTTTCATAAGCTTGGAACAGTAAAAGCGGAAGGAAATTATGTGGAAGGGAATAAAGAAGGAGTATTTACTTATTACTTTATAAATGGCTCTATTGAAATGAAAGGAGCCTATGAAAGAGATCTGAGAGAAGGGGAGTGGTTTATTTATAATGGAGAAACAGCTAACATGAATAAAGTTACCTATCTAAATGGAGAAATATATGAACCTAAAAAGTAAGTTATTTCTGTATGTATGTTCAATTATATTTTGGAGTTGTGACCCTATAATTTATGAAATTCAGCCACATTATTCTAGCTATTTCCCCGTTCATGAAAATGACTCTTCTGAGTTTCGCGTGTTGGAAATCCAGCATACTTCGCTCGGTTCAGATACCTTGCAGTATTTCCTAAAGGAGGTGATCAGAAACCCTTATATTGATGGTGAAGGCGACATTGCATTTCAAATGCATCGCTATTGGAAACAAGATTCGACTGAACAGTATCAAATTAAGGATGTATGGAGCATAAAGAAAACCGTAAGTAGCGTCGAACAAGTAGAAGAAAATATTCGATTTGTAAAAATGATATTTCCGTTAGATGAATTGAGCTATTGGGATGGAAATGTATTCAATCATTTAGGAGAACAAGAATACGCTGTTAGTCAAATACATACTCCCTATAATATGTTTGGTTTATCGCTAGACAGTGTGGTTGAAATTACACACGAATTTAATACTAACTTACTTGAGTATGATAATGCTATTGAAATCTATGCACTACACAAAGGGTTGATTTATAAGGAAGAAATAAACCTAAGTATAAATAATGGAGATATTTCAGATATAAACTACGGTACGGAGTACACCCAGACTCGAATAGAGTGAAATGTCACTTTACATTTAAATCAATGATTTTTTTTCCGTTCAAAAATCCTTCTAGTTTATCACCTATTTTAATTGGCCCTACCCCTTCCGGAGTACCAGTAAAAATAATATCACCAATCTTTAAAGTCATAAACTTAGAAACGTGTTGAATGATTTCATCAAAGTCAAAAACCATATTATTTGCATTACCTTGTTGAACTAGATTCCCATTCTTTTTTAATTCAAAGTGTATCTCGTTGAATTTCTCAATGGAATAAAATGTAGTTCCAATCACAGCAGAGTGATCAAATGCTTTAGCTTTTTCCCAAGGGTGACCATTGATTTTACATTCATTTTGCAGATCTCTAGCGGTAAAATCAATTCCTAGACCAATTTCACTGTAATAACTAGGTGCAAACCTTTTTTCTATGTGTTTTCCAAGCTTTTTAATTTTAATTATAAGCTCTATTTCATAATGGATTTCACGACTAAAATCGGGAATGAAAAATGGATGATTTTTGGGTAAAATTGCTGAATCTGGTTTCAAAAAAAATAAAGGTTCTTTAGGAACCGTACTGCCCATTTCTTTTGCGTGATTAACATAATTTTTTCCTATACAGATGATTTTCATTTTTCTTTTTTATTTTCTTCCCAAATTTTGGTGAAACATCTTTTTGTATTCTGTGAAAAATCTCCTCTCATAATCCATGCGTAGTATCCAGGTTCCTTTTCAAATACTTCAATTACGGATTTACCTTTATGTTTTCCGAAATTAATTATAGGGACATCATCCTTATTTAGTACAATACGTCCCGCATAATCTACGGACGATGAATTGATTTTGGAAAATTCACTCAAAAATGAAACATCACCACTTAACTCATCATATTTAACAGTTTGTGCCTTAAGCACCTCCAAAGTAGCAACTGCATCAGCAAGAGCAGTATGCGCATTTACCAATTCTTTTTCACAATAAAATTTAACAGCAGCTTCTAATGTTCTTTTTTCTAATTTGTGAAATATATTTTGAACATCAATGAGTTTTTTTTCTTCTAAATTACTTTCAATACCTGCTCTTAAAAATTCTTCTTCAAGCAATGGAATGTCGAACTTATTAGAGTTGTAGCCTCCTAAATCACAATCTTTTATAAATGCTAAAATTTCATTTGACACTTCCTTAAACGTGGGTGAATCTTTAATGTCAATGTCATAAATTCCATGAATTTCAGAAATGTGTAGAGGTATTGGTATTTCTGGATTTATTTTTTTTTCAAAGGTCACTTCCTCTCCGCTTGGAAATATTTTGATCATTCCAATTTCTACAATTCTATCTTTATTTATTTGATCTCCTGTTGCTTCAATATCTAAAATAACTAATGGTCTATTTAATGTTAATTCCATATTACAAATTAATTTTGATTAGTTCTTCTTGGATATTATATTCTGAAACAGCTATTTGTTTTTCAAATATGATATTATTATTCACTTTCCCAATTACTTTAAATTTTCCTACTTCTAAAATGATCGTAAAAATTCCGGTTTGGTTATTTGGTAAGTATTTTCCAATAAGTACTTTATCTTGATTATATATTTCTAAATTAAGATTATCATACGCTTTTTGTGTATCAGGGTCTAAAAAATCCACCAAATAAATTACTCTTCTAACAGGCTCATTTAAAAAGCTAATTTTGTAAATATCATATTTCCCCAATCCTCCTTCTCTTATGCTAGAAATAAATCCACTCGAGCCATCCTTGGTCAAACTGATGTTTTTCTCATCATAAGGACTATTAATGGGGTAACCTAGGTTTTCCATGTCTTCCCAGTCTTGATTTTCCAGGTTATAATGGCAACTGTACAAATCAAAACCACCTAATCCTTCATTTAAATCTGAGCTGAAATACAGTGTATTTGTGTATGAATGGTAGAATGGATTTATGTAATTATAACCATCGTTGGTCATGTTTAACATTACTGGTTTACTCCAGCTTTTGTCGGGTAATTGATTTAAAAGATAAAGCTGGTAAACTTGCTTTTTTCCATTAGGACGAGCAGAAATAAAGGCTTTTTCTTCTTCTAAAGAAATAAAAATAGAGTGAATCTCTAGTCCCTTTATATGATCAAAATCATGAACAATACCCTTTTTCTTATAATTCAAACCTCTCTTTTGTGCTAATAGAATAGGAGGATTTTTTTTAGTGAAATAAAGTGATTTTAAATTATGGTTGTATCCTATCCACTTTTCATTTTCATTAGAATTGAGTTTTTTTAATGGTTTTGAAACACTAAATGAATTTCCATTATATCTTGAAATATAGAGATCATTATTTAATTCTCCGTTCAATTGAACTTTTCCTTTGGATTTCAATTTATTGGACTCATAAACTAAAAATTTATGTTGGTTATCAACAACTGGAAAATCTTCATTAGCTGAAGAATTTATTTTATTTCCTACATTGATAATACTTACATTTTTAGGTTTTAAGTAGTAGCCTTCAAATCTTGAAATGTATTCAAAGGCAGTCTTAATCTTTTTTTTCTTCCCTCTAGTAATGGTACTGTATGAATCTAAACATGCTTTTGCTTTCTCAATTTCATATTGATATAAGTGAGCAAAAATAAGTTTATACCAAATATCTTTGTCTTTGGGCTTAAATTGGAGATAGTTTTGGAAATATTTTATGGATTTTGTTCTATCATTATCTGCCATAAGGTAAGCTTCACCAATTTTTTTTAACAAGTTAGAATCTCCCTTTAAGGCAAATTGTTTTTTAAGTGTTAGCGCAGCTGCAGTGTAGTTTTCGTTCTTGAAATAAGCTTCTGGAGTTATCGATTTTTGTTGACTATGAACTAAAAAAAATAATAATAGATTAAAAACAAAGCATAGTAAAACTCTCATTAAGGTGATTTGGCCGATATCCTAATATATTGATATTTACCGTATTTCGACTTGTTGTAGGCATCATTTTGGTATGCTGGACCATCCACAATATGAAGTTCTTTAATAATCTTGACTTGATTATCATTAATTTTATGGCTGTTAGTTAAATGAAATAACATTTTTTTCACATCTTCGACACGCTTTTTAGCGAGTTCAATATTTGAGCTGTATGATTTTGTAGGTACTTTTGACGCACTTCCAATTATTTCAATGTGAACAGAACCGCTTTTGATGATTATTTCCTCAATTTGCTCTAAAAATAAGTTCAAGTTTTTGGTGGACACATTGGAAGGCTTCTTATTGTAGCCAAAGGATTTTTCAAAATAAATTTCTCCTGCTTTAATCTTTTCTCCTTTAGATTCGAGTTTATCCACTTCATAGGTAAGAGACTGATTTTTGGAAAAATCGCCAATTAATTTTACTTCATTATTTTCTGTAAATATTTCTATAGGAATGTCGCTTAAGTCTAGATTATCGGGGAAATTAGTTAATTTGAAAGTATATTGATCACGATCATTCAATAGGACAAATTTGAATCCATCTTCAGTAAGAATAGCCTCTTGGATGATATTTCCGTTTTCATCAATTATGGTCAATTTGATTAACTTTTTTGACGAGGATGACAATAACGAAAGTTGTATTAAAGGTTGATCATTTACAAGTTTATCTTTTAGTTTCTCTTCTTCTTCGTAAATTATGTTACCCTCTAGATCAATTCCAGGAATAATAATGGGTTTTTGCAATTTTTTATAATCAGATTCACACGGGACCTTAAATGATTGGTTAAAAAATGACTTTTCCACTAACTCGTTACTAGAGTTTAATTCGGATTTGGTGTATTCCACATCATATTCCTTACACGGATCAAGAGTAAAAACATACGAACCGTTATTTTTATTTGGTGTAAATTTCATTGGCTCTACATCAGATCCAACTTCATGAACCCAAATGGTAATTCCGTCAGGTAAAAATGGATTATTTCCTTTATCTACATAGCCTTTTAATATGGATACTGGATCCGTAATGGTATTTTTTAGTTTTACCATATATAAGTCATTTCCACCATACCCTCCATCGTGGTTAGAGGCATAGTATCCTCTGGCGCCATCTACACTGGTGGTAAAGAACAAATCATCATCAACCGTATTTAACGGAAAGCCCATGTTTATAGGGTTTGACCAGTCATTATCTTCCAGTTTTTTACTAAAAAAGATATCATATCCTCCCATACTTTTCTCTCCGTCAGAACTGAAATATAAGGTCTTGCCATCTGGATGCATGAATGGTGATTGTTCATTGTAAGGTGAATTTACGGGTGGACCTATATTAAATGGTTTGCTCCATTCCCCGTTTGGTAGTTTAACACAACGCCAAATATCAGTTCCGCCTAACCCACCAGGTCTGTCACTCACAAAATAAAGTGTTTTCTCATCTGCTGAAATGGTCACATGGTTTTCCCAGGATGCAGAGTTAAATATGTTTAATGGCTTAAGTCTATAATAGTCCTGATCTCTTGAAGTGTAATAAATTTCTTCATCAGACTCAAACTTACTTTGGTAAACAAATAATTTTTCTCCATCACCAGAGATTCCAATGGTAGCTTGTGATCCGTTTGCAGTGCAAAAATCCAATAATTTTGGAGTGGACCACTCATTAGTCTTAATGTCCCTATATGAAACATATATATCTTCGTAATGTTGACCGTCTTCTGGGTTGAAGATGTTAGCATTTTGATATGTAATATCTTCTGCTCTTGTTCTTTTTGAAGTAAAAAATAAGGTGTTTTCGTCTAGTGACAAACATGGATTATAATCTGGGTAGTCACTATTAATTTGAGCCCCTAAATTCACCATTTCATAATCTTTTTTATGAGCAATTAGTGATGATGCAATATTACATTGTTTAAGATTCTTGCTTATGTTAGATTGTAAGTAATGTTTTTTGGGGCCTTCATTTTGAAAGTACCTGTAGTATTTTATGGCAGAATCTATTTGATAATTATGATGAAATGCGTGAGCTAAGTGATAATGTGTTTCTAGCGGAGCATTCTTAACGGTGTAATCTAATGGTGAATATTTGCTTTTAATGTTTCTTTCTGCTTTCGATAGATAAATTAACGCATCGCTTTTTTGAAAAAAGGTATTTAATAGACAATATCCAGTCTTAAAATTAATGTTAGCATTATCAGGATATTCTTTTGCCAATTCTATCCAGAAGTCTTTTGCAATTTCATATTGTTTTTGATCCAATAACTGGTTAGCGGCTTCGAATTTTTTTTGGAAATCCCGATTGGATTGTCCTTTAACTGTAATAGTAAAAACAGTAATACAAATGAAATAAATTAATCTTTTAAGGAAATTCATTAAAGTGTTCTATCTATGTTGAAATTTTCTAAATAATCAGCCACTTTTCTTACAAATTGGCCCCCTAAAGCACCATCGACATTTCTGTGGTCATAGGAGTGAGATAAGAACATCATATGCCTTATTCCAATCATATCACCAGTAGGAGATTCAATTACTGCAGGTTTTTTTCTTATTGCCCCTAATGCAAGTATAGCACTTTGAGGTTGGTTTATAATTGGAGTGCCCATTACATTACCAAATGTTCCTACATTACTAATGGTATACGTGCCTCCAGTAATTTCGTCCGGTTTAAGTTGGTTGTTTCTAGCCCTTAGAGCAAGGTCATTAACTTTTTTAGCTAATCCAACTAAATTTAGTTGGTCAGCTTGATTAATAACTGGTACAATTAGGTTGCCACTTGGTAATGCTGTAGCCATCCCGATATTAATGTTGTTCTTAACAATAATTTTGTCACCGTCAATAGATGAATTCACCAAAGGGAAGTCTCTTAATGCTTTAGCGACAGCTTCAATAAAGATGGGAGTAAAAGTAAGTTTTTCACCTTCTCTATTTTCAAACTCTTTCTTATGCTTATTTCTCCACAAAACTAGATTAGTAACATCAGCTTCAACGAAAGAGGTAACGTGAGGAGCAGTGTGTACTGAATGAACCATATGATCAGCAATCATTTTTCTCATTCTATCCATTTCAATGATTTCACCTTCTCCACTTTGACCCAAAGTGCTTGTAGAAATAACGGTTGGGGTCTGAGGTTTTAATTCTTTCTGATTTACTGTACTAATTGGAGTTTTGTTGGATTTACTTTCGATGTAATTGAGCATGTCTTTTTTAGTAACTCTACCGTTTGCACCAGTTCCAATAATTTGGTCTAATTCATCTTGCTTAATATTTTCTTTTTTAGCAATGCTTTTAACTAATGGAGAATAAAATCTATCGGAAGTACTTTCCACTAAAATTTGCTCTGAAACTTCTTTTTCTAGAGGCTTTAAAATTTCACTTTCCACTTCCATTTCGCTTAGTTCCACTTCTTCATTTTCAATCTCTGTGCCCACATTTTGATCTGTTTCAATCACGGCAAAAATACTACCAACTTGAACTATATCTCCCTCATTAAAAAGAGCTTCTTTTAAAATTCCAGTACATGGAGAAGGAACTTCAGAATCTACTTTGTCTGTTGCAATCTCCACAATTGGTTCATCTTCTTCAATTTTATCGCCAACAGATTTTAACCAGGTCGTAATAGTTGCTTCAGCAACACTCTCTCCCATTTTAGGAAGTTCAACTTTTAATTCAGCCATTACTTTTGTTTTGCTGCTACAAAAGTAAATTTATTTGAGTGATTTTCAATAAAATTATGGTTCTAAATAGGTAATAAGCTTATGTGCTAAATAAATGTTTGGCTAAAAGCAATATGTCTTTCTGAACATTATAATCTTTCGCATAAATGATATTAAGCTTGTTAGCTATTTCGTTTCCAATTTTAATTTCATTTTGATCTAAAGAAAAAACAGCTTGTTTAATTTTAGGTAAGTCTATGTTTTTTTTACTGTTTATATAGCCAATCCAAGTGAATTCTCCCTGAATAATAAGGTGGATTTTAGAAAAAGCCAGTCTGTAATTTTTGAAAAATATCATTAAAGGGAATCCCAAAAAAATGACAACAGAGCTTATTAAATCAAAATTTCTTTTAACTCGCTTATTGGAGGAGTTGTTAATGTGATTTATTCTAGTCGAATTAAAAAATTCATTGGTGTAGATAGATTGACTTCCAATAATAAATTGCGAATTATCAGGGACAATTTTAAATTCTACATCTTTTTTCAAATGGATATCGGCCATACAAGAAATAATCTCTCTTGACGTTAGATCTTTTGAGCAGAATATGACTTCATCAATTTTATTGATTTTTATAAACTCATCCAATTGCTTTATGCTACCATCAAATTCATTATTATATTGAGTTTCGTCAGGGCTAATTTTTAAAATTTTTGAAGAATTTCCCCCGTAACTAATTAATTTTTCAATTCTAGTTATCTCATCAATAGATCCTACCACAAGTCTTTTTTGGTTATTTTTTTTATAATTTTCGAATAATCCTAGCTTAAAAGATTGAAAAATTACCCTGACCAAAAAAGAGGTAGTAAGACTTAAAATGGATGATAATAATATGATGGCTCTAGAAAATTGAATAGTCTTAGGTAAAAGGGCATAGGCAGCTAAGAGAATTAATAGTCCTGAAATTGTTCCTTTAACTAAATTGATCCATTTTATTGGTGGTAGATGATTTTGATATACCCTGTAACAAATAACCCAAACTGCAGTATAGAAAGGGATCATGATTTTCACTGTTTTAACAGGAAACGTAATTTCCATAAAAGATTGATAAAAGTGAGCCAACTCATAGATAGCAAAGAAGGTTATTCCAAATTCTAAAACTGATATACTCCATTTTTTGAAAATCCTTTGAAAAATGGCTATTGCAGCTCTGAAATAAATAGCTATGTTGATTAAAAATGAAAAGGTTTTAATGTGGTTTTTACTAAAATGTTTTTTAGCAAAAATGATCATGGCCTTGTAAAACACAAACACATAATTGATTGAACTTTTCTTAGTGCTTTCCCCTTTGTAGTGTATGATATTTGAATCGGCAAAATAATAATTTTTATACCCTCCTTTTGTAATTCTGTAAGAAAGATCTATATCCTCACCATACATGAAAAATGTTTCATCAAGATTCCCTACTTTTTCGATGACCCGTTTTTTGATCATCATAAAAGCACCAGAAAGTACCTCTACCACATGATTTTCGTCTTTATCTAAATAACCCAAATGATATTGTCCAAATACTCTTGATTTTGGGAAAACGGATGATAACCCAAATATTTTAAAAAAAGCCACCCTTGGAGTGGGTAATCCTCTTTTTGATTCCGGTAAAAATTTCCCTTTTCCATCGAACATTTTGATCCCTAAAGCGCCGGCATTTTCGTTTGCATCTAAAAATTCAACACATTTTAGTAATGTGTCTTCCTGAACCACTGTATCAGGGTTTAGTAGTAAAATATGTTCTCCTTTAGCTATGTTTATTCCTTGATTATTTGCAACTGAAAAACCGGTATTAGTTTTATTAGGAATTACTACAACTTTTGGGAATTTGTGATTTATCATTTTTAAAGAACCATCAACTGAATTGTTGTCCACTACAATAATTTCCGCATCTAGTTGTTCAATAGCCTTTTCAACTGATTTCAAACATTGTTCTAGGAAATGCTTAACGTTATAATTAACTATAATTATAGAGAGCTTCAATTTTGTTATTGATAATTTGACTTGTACTCTGTTCTGTCGAGAAGTGATTTGCCTAAGGTAATTTCATCTATATATTCAAGCTGATTCCCAATCCCAATACCTCTAGAAATTACAGTAAACTTGATATCAAAATCCTTAAGTCTTCTAAATAAGTAAAAATTAGTAGTGTCTCCTTCCATGGTGGCAGGAAGCGCAAGAATTAACTCTTTTACATTTTTAGTATGTAATCTATTTTCTAATCCTTTGATGTTCAAATCATTTGGGCCAATACCCTCCATTGGGGAAATAATTCCACCTAAAACGTGATATCTTCCATAAAATTGCTCTGTACTTTCAATGGCTAATAAATCCCTAATGTCCTGCACCACACATATGACTTCATCACTTCTAGAAGAATTCGAACAAATTTCACATTTTATGCTTTCTGTAATATGAAAACAATCTTCACAAAAATTAAGGTGTTCTTTTAGTTTAATAAATGAATTAGAGAATTTTTTGACTTCGTCATTTTGTTGATCTAATAAGTGTAAAACTAATCTAAGTGCTGTTCTTTTTCCAATTCCCGGTAATGTTGCCATTTGATCAACAGCATCGTTTAGTAGTTTAGATTTAAAATCCATTTTACAAAAATAAACATGTTTAAATTTTATTAACTATGAAATCTGTATAGATTGACCAATCCACATTAAAAGGGTTTTAGATTGTAGTTAAATTAGGAACATGAGCACTTCTTTAATTATAGGTTTAGTAAGTTGTTATTTTGTTGTGCTTATGGTTATTTCATGGGTAACATCTAGAAAATCCAATAACAATTCTTTTTTTCTTGGAGATCGAAAATCTCCCTGGTATGTAGTGGCTTTTGGGATGATAGGTGCTTCTTTATCAGGGATTACATTTATTTCCATACCAGGATCTATTGCAAAATATGATGAATCATTTGGATTAGTACCAGCTTCTCAATTTAGCTACATGCAGATGGTGTTGGGTTATTTAGTTGGATATATCATTATAGCCTACGTTCTTTTACCCATTTACTATAGAATGAACTTAACTTCCATTTACGTGTATTTAAAACATAGATTTGGTCATTACAGCTACAAGACTGGAGCATCATTTTTTTTATTATCAAGAATCATTGGAGCATCGATTCGATTACTACTAGTTGCAAGTGTATTACAACTTATTTTATTTGATGAAATGGGAGTTCGGTTTGAATTTACAGTGCTATTTTCTGTACTTCTTATTTGGTTATATACAAATAGGGGAGGGATTAAAACCATTATTTGGACTGATACCTTACAAACATTTTTTATGCTTATTGCAGTAATTGTTACCGTAGTTTTAATCAAAAATCAGCTCAATGAGGGAAATTCAAAAAGCTATTATGATATCTTGACAGAAAGTGGATACACTAAGGCCTTTTTTTTTAATGATTGGTTAACTGGAAATTATTTTTGGAAAAACTTTTTGGGAGGGATTTTTATAACTATTGGGATGACTGGGTTGGATCAAGATATGATGCAAAAGAATTTGAGTTGTAAAAATTTAAAGTTGGCTCAACTAAATATGTTAACATTTTCTGGGGTTCTGGTCTTTGTGAATTTTATTTTTTTGGTACTTGGAGCACTGTTATTTAGTTACTATCAAGAAACGAACATAGGCTCAAATGCACTCGAAATTATAGGCAGAACAGATCTTCTTTTTGCGGAGATTGCCAATAGTGGATCATTAGGTTATGGTGTTGGAATTTTATTTTTATTAGGGCTAATTGCTGCAGCATATAGCAGCGCAGATTCTGCCTTAACCTCCTTAACCACTTCATTTACCGTTGACTTTATGAATATAGAGTCTAAATCTTCAGCGCACCAAGAAAGAATAAGAAAAATAGTTCATGTAATTATGTCTTTCGTATTAGTTGCAGTGATTATAATTTTAAGAAAAACATCGGATGACTCTGCAATTTGGTTACTTATCAAACTAGCCGGTTTTACATATGGTCCACTTATAGCGTTGTTCTTTTTTGGTATCCTAACTAAAAGGAATTTATTAGATCATTATGTGCCATTTATGTGTGTTTCTATCACATGCATATTAGCGGTAATTTGGGGATTAAATAACTATAACCTAATATCTTGGTTTGGGGAATATCAGTTTGGAGCGGAAATCATTATTTACAATTCGTTGATTTCCTTTACTTTATTGTTTTTGGTGAGTAAAAAAATTAAAAGCTAATCAGTTTATCAGCACTGTTTATAATCTCATACAAATCGGACATATTAGAGATTGGGCATAATTCACTACTATTCTTATTTCGATACGTTATACAGGTGCCACAGGCATACAGCTCTCCGTTATTTGAGATGAAAGACTCCATTTGATTGGTTATATCGAATCTTTCCGTGTTTAGGCCTTCAGCTTCAACTCCGTTTGCCATTAAGAATACACTTGTTTTATCTCCTTTTGATAACGAAAAGTTAGCTAACCTAAAGGCATTCCAAACGGTTTCAGGATGATTGGATGTAATAACAATCCCTAAATTCATCTCAACTAAATATTAAGTCTTTTGAAAGCTGTTTTTTTGTTTTGGAAGTAATTTCATTATTTATATAATCCCAAAGAGAAATTCTAAGTTCAAGTGCCTTTTTACTTGTGTTAACTACTTCTTTCCATTTAACATCATCATCGCATAAATCACTTATCATTTCATGTGCTAATGGACCATGTTCGTCTCCGTCTAATTCAATATGTCTTTCTAAGTAGTAATTAATTTTACGTAGTGATATATCTTCCTTTTTTTCGGTATTTTTTACAATTTCCAAAAACATATCCGGAATAATTTCTTCTCTTCCAAAAGTAAATGCGGATGCAATTTCGTGGGTTTTTCCATTTTGAATTGTATTAAACGTGAATTTTAAGAAATTCTTAATGGGGTCATCTAATTTACTATTGTCAATATACAACAGTATGTTTTTTTCTTTGGATAAGTGATTTAAAAATGTATTGATTGGCATGGTATCAGCATTTATTTCTTCCATAGCTTCTATATACATTTCAAAGTGACTTTTCACGAGTCCATCCACATTTAAATCAGATTCTTCATCTACAACAATTTGGTTAATTAGTCTAGCAGCTTTAGAATGTTCACTAGGTAACCAAGGTACATTTACACATGTGAGTTTTTTTTGTAAAGCTTTAAGTAAAGACATGAAATCCCAAACCGCAAAAGCGTGAATTTGCATAAATATTTTAACGTCTTCAACTGTTTTAAGACTGCTGTAAACGGGATGGATTTTGAGCTTATTTCTTAGCTCACTTATCTCACTTAATACTTCCGCTATTTGGTTATTCATGCGCTAGACAATATTTTTTTGTTTATGTTTTTGATTAGAGAGGGCCCATGGTAAATAAACCCAGTATAAATCTGCAATAACGATGCACCAGCATCTAGTTTTTCTAGAGCATCATTTTCGTTCATAATCCCACCAACTCCGATTATTGGAATTTTTTGGTTTGTTTTTTTCGCTATATATCGAATCACCTCTGTAGATTTATGGGTCAAAGGTAGACCACTCAAACCACCATTTCCAATCTTGTTTAATTGGAATGAAGATGTATTCAAGTTTTTTCTACTTGTTGTGGTATTTGTCGCAATAATACCATCTAAATTTTGATCTAAAACTAATTTAATTGTTTCGTCTAATTGATCTGTGTTTAGATCTGGAGAAATCTTAATTAGAATAGGTTTTGGTTTTGTTTTTTTGGTGTTTATTTCTTTCAATTTTGGAATTAAAGTTTCGAGAAATGCAACATCTTGTAGTTTAGTAAAATTACTCACGTTAGGGCAACTTACATTTAATACAAAATAATCAACATGGTCATGTAGGATTTTAAAGTTTTCTATATAATCCTCAGACGCATTTTCATTTCTAGTTTCTGTATTTTTCCCAATATTTCCACCAATAATTATATCTCTTTTTGTTTTTTTTAGTCTTTCTGCACAAGCATGGGCTCCATCATTGTTGATACCCATTCTATTGATAATTCCTGAGTCGTCAATTAATCTAAAAAGACGTTTTTTTGGATTTCCAGGTTGTGCTTTAGGAGTAATTGTCCCAATTTCTATAAAACCAAACCCTAGTGCGGTTAGCGTTTTTATGTTTTTTCCATTTTTATCAAAACCAGCTGCCAATCCCACTGGGTTTTTAAAAGTAAGACCAAAAAGATTCCTTTCTAGCTTTTTACTACTAATGGTAAATGTTTTTTTTGTGATTGACCTTATGAATGGGATTTTAAAAAATATTCCAAGTGACCATAGCGAAAAATAATGTACCCGTTCAGGGTCAAAACAAAAAAGGAGCGGTCTCAGAAAGGCTTTATACACCGTGCAAAAGTATAAAACTTACCCATACAGGAAATATCTGATTAAATTTTTATGCTTCTGGATTTTCTAGTTGAAATTTAAGGTATTTCAATCCAGATCTTACCGAATTATATGCCTTTTCTTCCGGTAACGTATTTGGGATCACTTTTAATTCCTCGAATTGCTGAAAGATGTGATCTTTCACACCAACTAAAATCACCTCAATATTTTTTGATCTATAGCTTTGGATAACTTCTTCAAGCACATAAATACCTGATGCATCAATGTATGGTACGTGTGACATATTGATAATGACAGCATCCTTCCCTTTTATTGATTCAGCTTGTTCTTTAAATTGGTCAGAGAATCCATAGAACAGCGGTCCGTCCAATTCATATTCAAAAATTCTATCCCTAATTGACTCAGGTATTTTTAATTTTTTCTCCATGTCTGCAATATTTCCTTGCTTACTTTGCTCATCAACAATTTTACCCATTCGTTGCATAAAGAAAAATGAGGATAACACCATACCCACACCCACGGCAACAAGAAGGTCTACAAATACGGTGAGTAAAATGGCTAAAATCAGCACCAGGGAATCACTATTTTTGAGACTTACAAGCCTTTTCATTCCCTTAAAATCAATAATACCTATACCAACAGAAATAAGTAAAGCGGACAAAACTGACTTAGGGACCATGGCTAAAATTTTGCCTAAGCCAAGCACCGCAATGATTAAAAATACCCCTTTGAATATACCGCTCAAGTTTGATCTACCATTAGAATTGATATTTGCTACAGTTGCAGCAGTAGTACCTGCACCTGGAATTCCTCCAAATACTGCGGTAATGAAATTCCCTAAACCTTGGCCAAATAATTCTCTGTTTCCGTTGTGTTTTGTTTTGGTTAGGTTATCAGCTACTACAGATGTGAGCAGGGTGTCAATGGTACCTAAACCAGCCAAAGCCAAGGCATTGCCAATGGCTAAACTTATCATAGATGCGTCAACATTAAACATATCAAATAGTCGAAATTCTGGAAGGGTAGTTGGTATTTCTCCAATCGTCTTAAAATCACCCTGTGCAAACAGTAATGATATAAGAGTTCCCCCTACAAGGGCAACCAATCCTGCTGGAATTTTTTTAGATAAATAGGGCATCAGATATATTATAATCAGTGTACTTGCTCCCAACACCATTGGAGCTATATTCAGATCCATAAATGGTGAATGAATTTCACCAATAATGGAAATAATTCCACCAGAGGGTCTTGCTGCATCAAAAAAACTATGCCACTGTGTTAAAATAATAATGACTCCAATACCGCTCATAAACCCTGATAGCACAGGATAAGAAATGTATTTGACATAATTTGCCACTTTAATTAATCCAAATAAAACCTGAAAAACACCTGAAAGTGCAAAGGTGAGAACTATTAATGCAATGGCTTTTGATTCATCCATTTGGTAGGCTTCAGCCACAATGGTGGCAGCAAGGAATGTCATTGGCCCGGTAGGGTCACTTATCAATGTTTTTGTGCCTGCTATGATGGATGCAATTATGGCTAATATAATGGCTGTATATAAACCTGCTTGAGGACCCAATCCACTTTGCAGGCCGAATGCCAGTCCCATAGGTAAAGCTAAAATGGCAGCGGTAAGTCCTCCTGTTAAATCTCCTCTAAATGTTTGTTTATACACTGATATTTTCATAAAAATAAATTAGCAATCGAAAGTACAGATTTAATTTTATATTAAGTAAAATTATACCAATAATTGTATTTTTGACTGAATTAAAAATCAAGATGCTAAAATCAAAGAAAGTAGTTGTGGTTATGCCCGCATATAATGCAGCTGAAACGTTGGAAAAAACCTACAATGAAATTCCATTTAGCATTGTGGATGAAGTGATTTTAGTAGATGATTTTGGTCAGGATAATACGGCAGAACTTGCATCAAGACTTGGAATAAAACATGTAATAGTTCATGAATACAATAAAGGATATGGGGGAAATCAAAAAACATGTTACAATAAGGCAATGGAAATTAATGCAGATATTGTAGTTATGCTACATCCTGATTATCAATATACACCAAAGCTTATTGAGAGTATGTGTCATCTAATTGCAAATGATCTTTATCCTGTCGTTTTAGGTTCTAGAATTCTTGGTAAAGGAGCCTTA
The DNA here is from genome assembly GCA_036159515.1 of Bacteroidota bacterium. GTDB lineage: Bacteria > Bacteroidota > Bacteroidia > Flavobacteriales_D > Parvicellaceae. The sequence continues at coordinate 21,879 of JAYYEV010000053.1, forward strand.
AAAGGGGGAATGCCTTTGTATAAATACATTGCTAATCGAATTTTAACTCTTTTTCAAAATTTACTTATGAATCAAAAACTTTCTGAATATCACACCGGTTTTAGAGCTTTTTCATCGGAAGTTTTGAGGAATATAAAATACAATGAAAATTCTGATGATTTTATATTTGATAATCAAATGCTCGCCCAAATCATGTTTAAAGGATATGAAATAGCTGAGATAACATGTCCTACCAAATATTTTGAAGAAGCGTCATCGATCAATTTTAAAAGAAGTTCAGTGTATGGTTTAGGTGTGCTGATGACTTCCATAAAATATTTTTTTACCAAAATAAAATTGATTAGGTGGAGTTTATTAGACTAATATGAGTTTGTTATTTTCTTCATTTAAACATCTTTTCATGTTATTAATGGCATGGGTAGTTTTCTGTTTGTTATGTTTTGCTTTTATTGGAAATACTGATTTTTCAATATGCATCAATCAATTTCATATCCCCATACTTGATGTTTTTTTTAAATATATCACCTACCTAGGTGACGGATTAACCGCACTTTTGATTGCTCTTATATTTTTAATCCTTCGACTAGACTACGGATTAATTTCTGCTATCGGCTTTACCTTATCCGCTGTGACTACACAAATATTGAAACGATTTGTTTTTGAAGAAGTCCAACGACCCTTTTTGGTGTTTAAAGAACAAATTGATATAGGTAAATGGCACTTAATTGAAGGAGTTGAAATGCATCAATTATATTCCTTTCCAAGTGGTCATACCACCATTATTTTTAGTATTTGTATTTTCCTTTCGCTGATTAGTCATAGAAAAATATATCATTATGTCTTTTTTACAATGGCTCTATTAGTGGGGTTTTCAAGAATCTATTTATCTCAACATTTTTTGATGGATGTTTTTGTGGGTAGTCTCATCGGTTCTACAATAACAACCGTCACATTTTTATTTTTACGTAATCCCTTGAAAGGGCTAAAAAAATATTCTCTTCTAGAATTTTTAGTATGAAAAAGTACCAAGTTGTATGTACTATATTAGGATTTTTGGTTTATGGATTAATCTTCATTTTTCCAACCCTTGGTGATTTTAATTTATTTGATTGGGATGAAATTAATTTTGCTGAATCAAGCAGAGAAATGTTGGTGTCAGGTGATTTTTTTCATGTCCAAATAAACTTTGAACCTTTTCACGAAAAACCACCTCTTTTCTTTTGGTTACAGGTACTAAGCATGAAAGTCTTTGGTATAAATGCTTTTGCTGCACGCTTTCCAAATGCATTATTGGGAGTTTTTACCCCAATTATTCTATTTATGATGGGAACTAAAATTAAAAATAGTTCATTTGGCATCTTGTGGTCACTAGTTTATTTATTAGGACTTTTACCAAGTCTTTACTTTAGAACGGGCATAATTGATCCTTACTTTAACTTATTTATTTTCACTTCGATCTACTTTGGATATCTACATTTTAGCAATGAAGAGGTTAAAAATAAAATTCATCTTGTTTTATCGGGTTTTTTCGCGGGACTGGCATTAATAACAAAAGGACCTGTAGCTGTTTTAATTATTTCAATAGTCTTCATTTTTTTTCTGTTTATAAGAAAGTTAAAAATAGACATAATGTCAATTCTTGTTTTTTTTATTACGATTTTAGGCTGCTCTTTAATATGGTATGGCTATGAAATTTGGCAAAGTGGGCCTTGGTTTATTATAGAATTTATAAAGTACCAAATTGAACTCTTTTCTATGCCTGTTGCAGGACATCAACAGCCATTTTATTATCATGTTTTGGTGTTACTTTTTGGATGCTTCCCATTTTCTTTTTTTGCATTAAAAATTATCTTTTCTTCCAAAACATCTCCTCCTTTTCAAGCGTTAATGAGAATCTTGTTTTGGGTTGTATTAATCCTTTTTACCATTGTAAGTACCAAAATTGTTCATTATTCTTCTTTAGCCTATTTTCCATTGTCCTATTTAGCAACCATAGAAATGCAAAAACTGCAATTTGGTAAAAAACTTAGTATGTTTTTTAAGACCATTTTTATTGCATTTGCTTTTTTAATATCCACAGGTCTTACTATGGGCATTTATGCGTTGATTGCTCAACCTGAGTTCATGTATGAAAGTATTAAAGACCCCTATATTCAAGAAATAATGAAAACCCCGTTAGATTGGAATGGTTTTGAATACCTTATTCCACTTTTAATACTTACAGGTAGTATTCTATTTATCGCATTGAGTTCTAAACGCCTAATTCAAAGTATCATACTTTATTTAGTATTTCTAGGGATGTTTTTCTCGTTTTCATCAAAATTGATTTTACCGAAAATTGATTTTTTACTTCAAGGACACCTTATTCAATTTTATGATTCTATTTCATTAGATAAAAAATACATTTCTACTGTAGGGTTTAAGAGTTATGCTCATTACTTTTATGCCCAAACAGATCAGCTTACTAAAACAGATCACTTAAAAACAAAAAAAATAGAAATTTTGGACACTCATTTTGATGTGGATTCGTTTCACGACCTTACCAAATCTCAAAAAAATAAGTATTCATCATATGTAGTTAATTGGATGATAGATGGTAATATTGATAGACCATGTTATTTAGTAACTAAGTCCAATCGAAAAGTAAATCAACTAGAGCAAAATAAAAACCTAGATATCGTGTACAATAAACTAGGGTATAAAATTTTTAAAAGAAAAATAGAATGAAAGTAAGAGAGCTAGAACCTAAAATAGTTTGGAATTTTTTTGAGGATTTAAATGCAGTACCTAGACCTTCCAAAAAGGAGGAAAAAGTCATTGAATTTATGATGAATTTTGGTCATTCTCTTGAGCTAGAAACGTATAAAGATCCTGCTGGAAATGTAATCATAAGAAAACCAGCATCGAAAGGTATGGAGAATAGAAAAGTGGTCATTCTGCAGAGTCATTTAGATATGGTTCATCAAAAAAATGAAGAAACCGTATTTGACTTTTTAAGTCAGGGAATAGAAAGTTTTATCGATGGTCAATGGGTTACAGCTAAGGGTACCACGTTGGGCGCAGATAATGGTATGGGAGTAGCTTCAATCATGGCTCTTTTAGCTAGTCATAATTTGACTCACCCTCCCTTAGAGGCTTTATTTACAATTGACGAAGAAACTGGAATGACAGGTGCTTTTGAGTTAGAGCAAGGTATTCTGAAAGGGGATATTTTATTGAATTTAGACACCGAAGATGATGATGAATTTAGCATAGGATGTGCAGGAGGTATAGATACTAATTCTGAAAAAAAATATGAAACTACTATTTGTAATAGCGGAATTGCATTGGAAATAAAATTAAAGGGTTTAAAGGGTGGGCATTCTGGAATGGATATTCATTTAGAACGTGGTAATGCTAATAAATTGATGAATAGATTATTATATAACGGCCTAAATTATGGAATTAGAATTTCAGAAATAAATGGAGGTAGTTTAAGAAATGCAATCCCAAGAGAATCAACGGCTTGTATTGTGGTAAACTCTAAAGAATTTCTTACAGAACTAGATGCCTTAATTACTCACATAAAAAGTGAATACCAAATTACTGAGCCTGATTTAATTGTTGAGGTTTCAAAGTTGGAATTTCCTTTGGCTGTGTTATCTGAAGAAGATTCAAAAGAAATAATTTTTTCGATTTCAAGTGTCTTTAATGGGGTTTACAAAATGAGTCAAACCATTGATGGCCTCGTAGAAACTTCCTCTTCCTTAGCAAGAGTGATTTTAAAAGATGGACATTTCATAACCCAAAGTTTGCAAAGAAGTTCTGTTGAAAGCTCAAAAAATGACATAGCTCAAACGGTAGGTGCTACTTTTCATAACATTGGTGCAAAAGTGGAACACAGTGGTTCTTACCCTGGATGGGCACCAGACGCTAATTCAGAAATATTAAATATTATGGTACCTCTTTATGAAAACATGTTTAATGAAAAGCCTAAGGTGCAAGCATGTCATGCTGGACTTGAATGCGGTATTTTAAACGAAAGGTATCCGGGTTTAGATATGATTTCATTTGGACCTACCATCAAGAATCCCCATTCACCGGATGAAAAGGTACATATTTACTCCGTGGAAAAGTTCTGGAATTTTTTGTTAGAGGTTTTAAAACAAATCCCTAAAAAAGATTAATAATCCCATTTTTTTGTAAATGGATTAAAAGAAGACGCACCAATTTTAAGCTCAAAAGTAGATCCAGTATAGCTGTTTACAGAAGTACAACCGTAGAGTCCAAATTTCACTAAATCTCCCCATATTTTAAATGGTCTGGCAATCCCAATATATGATTCAAAATGGATTAGATTTTCACCCGGTATTACAAGTGTGGAGGCACCACCAGATAGCTGTAGATTTAATCTGTTTATTAGAGGAATCTTACCTAGAATATTGCCATTAAAATTATGAATAAAATTCCCTCTCAAATAAGAAAATTCTGAGGTTAATGTAGGTCCCATCATTTGAAAAGATTTCAATGGGTTACTAAAAATAAAGAAGTCACTTCCCCTAAAATATTTCCATTCTATCACCCTTAAATTTTCTTTGTTGAGAAAAGAGCCCAATTCCACATTCCACTTGGCATCACCAAGGTGGGGTATAGTCAGTTCGTGATTAATCCTTAGTTCCGCATAGTCAAAGTTAACCTCGCTATTGAAAATCGCTGGAAATCCTTTTCTGTAAATAAAATTGACAGTAGGATAGTCGGTTCCCAGAACTATTTTATTCTTTTTTCTGTAAAAGAACTTTTGAAAAGGTAACCAGGTTAGTTGTAATCTAGTTTCTAACTTGGTGTATGGTTCCTCAAAATTTTCAGTAGGTGGAATGGATAAAAGGGTGTCAACAGATTGGAAAATATCATCTGATAAATCAAGCAACGATAGAGGTGACTGGTTGCAATACAAAAATTTAAATTCGGCATACAATCCATTAATTAGTTCAGTCTTATAAGCCGTTTCGAAATGCTTGGATCTGACGTAATTACTTCTTGAAAATGCAGAACTTAAGGAGGGGAATCGATTTACTATTTTATATTGGTCACCCAAGCCCATGGTGAAATGTTTGTATTTCCTGTCATTTGTAATTATAGAAATGGATGTTGACCCTCTTAAGTCCTTATTGGTGAACCCATAGTCCACGCTATTTTTAGTGCTGATTTTATATTTTTCATTTATATTTTTTTTGAAGTTGAAGCCCAAATTATGCCTATATCCACCTACACCGAAAAAGTTAAATTGAGATATCACAGGCCATACGTAAAATGAATAACCTTTATACCTATTTCGATGACCTACACCGTTCCATAATATATTTCCAATAGTAATTTTATTATAAAGGCTATCTTCTTCATTTATATATGCTTCGCTACTGTAATATTCTCTTAAACTATCTGTATAGTGGATATACTCAAGCTCTTTAATTTTTAAATCAATCGGCCTAATTTTTTCCCACCCATTTTTTGCAAACTGATTTATTGAATCATTAAATATTTTGACCTCATTTTTATTGAATTTTTTTGGTAGAGTAGGGTTGATTTCAAAATCCATATTTATGGTGTTGGCATTGCCAAGTATCTTATAGTCTTCATCTTTTATCGTAAAATCTATGATTTTTCGGTTCACTATAGGGTGATTATTGATCAGTATGTAGTCTTGAATTAGGTGTAAATTTTCAATGTTGAACCCAGATTGTTTAGGCCCATTAATAGTTAATTCGAATGAATTGATAAAGTGAGTATTATCGTCTATAAAAATGACACCCTGTAATAACGGTTCATTTTTAAATCTAGGTGTTATTTGTATTTTATGAATTTTATGGGTGTCATTTTCAATTATCAAACCCAAATAGTCGAATTTGTAATAGGTTCTACTGCCATTAGATAGTGGAGAAACAATAGGTTTTTCTGTTATGGACGTCTTAACATTATTTTGGTAAAGATTTAGTTCAAGCTCTACCATATCCATTAAGGAAAGATATGGATCTTCTACACTATAATGAGGTGTAATGTCATACTCGCCAAATTCTTCAAATGATTGAATAATCGTAAACTCATCTTTAGGTTTCGTATCTGCAAAGTCGTGATATCCTAAATAGTCCCAATAATTATTATTTTTTTCCATGTGATAAAATGTACCAAAGGATTCAATAAACTTGAGTATATTATTTTTTCTAAAACTTATTGTTCCCGAGGTATCTAAATCTGAAAAATTAATAGTATCACTTTTTCTAATTTTAAACTTTCTTCTTTCAATTGAATTTTTTGCATATTGCTTACATGAGTATCCTATGTCCAAATAGTTCTTTTTGGCTTCCTTTGCTTTTTTAATTAATTCCAGTGCTTTGTTTTTGGTATTAGAAACCACCTCCAATTCAATTAGATTTTTTGAGTTTTCATTCAACACCACATTGATTTCTTGGGGAGAATCATACAAAATAATTTTTTTTTCAACAGATTCATATCCTATGAAGCTGTAAACTACGGTGTATTCACCGCTTTTTAACTCTAAGAAATATTCGCCAAAGGCATTTGAACTTATACCATAGGTAGAATTTTTGATGTAAACCGAAGCAAATGGCAATGGTTCACCAAAATTATCTTTTATAGTGCCACTTATATGATTAGCATAAAAATGATGAATTTGACATACCAATAAAACGGTAAAAATTAGTTTGATTTGTATGTTGATTTTCAGATTCAATTCCTCAAGATTAGGAGTAAAATAACTGAACTTTGAAAGTTTTTAATCAAATTTGTAAAAAAATTAGGTCATGTCTACACATAAAGATATAAAAAGAGTAACAACCCATGTGCTTTCAGAAATGAAGCGAAATGGTGAAAAAATATCTATGCTTACCGCTTATGACTATTCTATGGCAAAAATTGTTGACGAAGCAGGGATGGATGTTATTCTTGTAGGAGATTCTGCATCTAATGTCATGGCTGGTCATGAAACAACTTTACCCATTACGTTAGATCAAATGATATATCACGCTTCATCTGTTATTCGAGCAATTAATCGCTCATTAATTGTGGTTGATCTTCCATTTGGTCACTATCAGGGAGATTCCAAAGAAGCCCTAAGGTCCTCAATAAGGATAATGAAAGAGGCTGAAGCACATGCTGTAAAATTAGAAGGTGGTAAAGAGGTTATAGAATCCATACAACGGATCTTAACTGCAGGTATTCCAGTTATGGGACATCTTGGCCTAACCCCACAGTCTATTTATAAATTTGGAACCTATACCGTGAGGGCAAAAGAAGAAGAGGAAGCTAAAATTCTAATGGAAGATGCTAAATTGCTTCAAGATATAGGTTGTTTTGCCTTAGTATTAGAAAAAGTACCTGCTTCTTTAGCTGAAAAGGTGGCCAAATCAATTGATATTCCTGTTATTGGAATTGGTGCTGGTGGAGGTGTAGATGGTCAAGTGCTTGTATTGCATGATATGTTAGGAATTACGCAAGAGTTTTCACCTCGTTTTCTAAGAAGATACCATGATTTACACCGAGAGATATTAAAAGCTTGCGAACATTACATTAAAGACGTTAAATCTTCAGACTTTCCAAATCAAAATGAACAATATTAATGGCTTTAATTGTTTTATATGAGGATAATCACCTTATTGCAGTAAAAAAAGAAGCTGGACATATTGTCCAATCTGATAAGACAGGTGATGAAACTTTAGCAGAAGAAGTAAAGTCTTATATCAAAAGAAAATATAAAAAACCCGGTGAGGTGTTTTTAGGAATTATTCACCGATTAGATAGACCAGTAGGAGGTGTTGTGGTATTTGCTAGAACTTCAAAAGCATTGTCCAGAATGAATGCCTTGTTTAGAGAAAAAAAAATAGCTAAAACATATTGGGCTATTGTTGAGGAAAAACCCCCTTTTGAAAAAGGAGAGTTAGTCAACTGGCTAAAGAAAAATCAAGAAAAAAACAGATCAAGGGCATATGACACTGAAGTTAAAGAGAGTAAAAAAGCAGAGTTAATCTATCGTCTTTTGGGCAGGAGTAGACATTATTATTATTTGGAAATTCACCCCAAAACAGGAAGACATCATCAAATTAGAGTTCAGTTAGCACACTTAAGCTGCAAAATTAAAGGAGATGTAAAATATGGAGCAAAAAGAACTAACAAAGATGGGAGTATTCATTTATTTGCTAGGTCTCTAGCATTCATACATCCAGTAAAGAGAGAAAAAATCATTATAAGAGCAAATCCACCTGTAGATCCATTATGGAATGAAATGATGAATTTGGAGAATGCAGTTTAATCCAAACTTGCTACAAAGCTAATTTCAATGTTTACATCTTTCGGTAGTCTGGCTACCTCAATCGTCTCCCTTGCTGGGAAAGGTGGGTCAAAGTAATCAGCGTATAATTCATTTACGGCATCAAAGTCGTTCATATTTTTTAAGAAAATAGAACATTTTAGTATGTGATTCCTCTTTATGTTAGCGGCTTCAAGTAAGGAATCTATATTGTCAAGAATTTGTACTAATTCCTTCTTAACATCATTGTTTATAAGCTCCCCATTTTTAGGATTTATTGCTATTTGGCCACTAGCATACATCACATTATTGTGAATAACCGCTTGACTGTATGGACCTACTGGACTAGGTGCGTTTTTTATATTAATACTTTCTTTCATAATTTAAGGGATGTTGTTGTCATACCAAGTTCTTCTTCTTTGAAGTTTTAAGTCTTGTAATAAGGCAGATTTCACATTAATATTTATGTTATAGCTTCTCATAAACCCAAAAGGAATCCAATTAAAGCTCATTTGCCAACAATGTAAATCTCTAGCGATATTTATAGAAGTAAAGCTCCATTCCTTTCTCACAAAGTCAAAGTTAGTCATATAAGAAACCTTCCAATTTTTAGTGATGCTAAAATCTCCTCTTAATCCAATACTTTGAGTAATGTAGTTTGTATCTAGTTCTTCTGTAATAGATCTTGCGTAATCAATTTTGTAATCTATTCCAATAGTCCAGGGTATATTGAAATCAATATAAAGATCACTGTTTGCATTGATCATATCCAACTCTTCTTGACTTCCTTTATCACTCTTGTAGGGTTTGTCTTCCTTTTTCTTTGATTTTATATTAGTACCTACAGCTAAATTTGCTGATTTTAATGTACCTAATTTATTGTCAAATTCAAATTGATATTGATTAGTTCTTCTTCCATTTACATATCGGTAAGGGTCAACTCTTCCTCCAAAACGAAGGTTTACTTTTTTCCATAAAGTAGTTCTACCTATGAGTTGAATTTGGTCTAAATTGAAGGAATCCTTAATAAGGTCATAGCCAGAAGATATGGTAAAGTTATCTAAAATTTTTGCCTTTAAAAACTTATTTTCTCCAGTAGAATCTTGATGATTTTTTCGTTTTAGCTCTAATGCATTGATAAGACTAAATCCAATCCTGCCAGATTCAGAAGAGCTAATTGTTCCATAAATATTTGATGAAAACGGGGAGTAACTTGAAGTATTTCCCAAAGTGTCTTGTTGGTAGGTCAACCATTCATGTGTATTAGGTCTGTATGAAAAATTGATATTTGGGGTTATGGTATGCCTGATTTTAGCTTGATGTTTGCCCCCAAAAAACTCAGCAAATCGGTAAAAGCCATAAATTTTAGTGGTAGCTGATGCGCTAATATTATGAGAATAAAGTGTAGAAAATTGATTAATGGTATCGTTTACTACTTCATTATTTTGTGCATCCCAGTTTTTATTTATTTGATTTAGGTACCAAAGAGATGAAAGTTGGTAAGCTGGGTTAATAGTCACATTTTTTCCAAATAACTTTATAGAACTTGACGCGTTTATATTATGTCTCATTCCATTTCGGGCATTGTTTCTAAATCCTTCGATTCCATCTTCTAAGAAGTCAGATAATGCATTTTCAGCGATGTTGATTTCATTTTTTGTGTTTAACTGATAATTAATATTTGTTTGATTTATGATTTCATGAATGAAATTACGATTTATAGAGTTTTTCCTTAACATCTTAAATGGGTAGAATCGATTGACATTATAAGAAATTTCTGGAAGTGTAAAGGTCATGTTGCCTGTATTTCCGTTTTGACTATGTCTAAGATTAGCATTTAAATTAGAAGTGATTTTACCTTTGAATTGTTTACTCCAAGCAATATTTGAATTGAATGTATTGGATAAATAATTATTCACTGAAATATTATTGTAGTCATTTCTAAAGTTAGTTGAAGTTCCTGCATTGATTAGCGCCTTAAATGTACTTCCAGGATTTAATTTTGGATCGTTCTGATGATTCCATCTAATAAAAAATTCCCTAGAAATAGCAAAATCTTCAAACCCTCTTTCACCTTGTATTACATTTCTGTAGTTAAATTGGAACTGTCCATTATATTTATATCGTACTTTATATTTAGTTAAATTACTAAGACCCCAAGATCCTTTACTATAAATGTCACCTGTAATGGCTGTACTGAACTTACCGTTTTTAAATTGGTGATAATACCCACCACCTAGAAGATAAAATCCTAGCCCTTGCGATTCACCATATGTGGGAATAATTACTCCATTGGAACTTTTATTCTTTTTGTTAGGTAGAAATGCGAATGGTAATCCTAAAGGAGTGGGAATGTCCGACACAAATAGATTTACAGGACCTGATACAATTTTATCATCAGGTTTTATTATGGCTTTTCTTAGCTTGAAATAAAAATGAGGGTGGTCCAAGTCACAAGTAGTATATAGTGCATTTCTGATGTGGATATTCCCATTATGTTGTCTTTTTACTTTTTCTCCATGTATATAACTTTCACCTTCTTGTAATTTAACTTGGTAAGTGATCCCTTTTTTAGTTCTGAAATTAAATTTTAGCGAATCAGATGTAGTTGAAGTGCTTCCGTCTGAGAGAACAGGAATACCTACTTTATTTTTGTTGCTATCAAGACAATATTTAGCGAAAACAGTTTTAGTTTCAAAATCAAAGTTTATAAAACAGGCATCTAAAATGATATCTCCATAATCTATATGTGCCTCGTTGTAAAGGAATGTTTTTTTATTTTCTAAATCTATTACCACAGAGTCATTGGCATAGTAATTAATTTTTTCCGTCAATTGGCTTGATTCTTGCTCTTTTTTTTGTTGACCCATGACTAATATGTTAATTATCAACATAGACAGGAGAATAAGTAGACTCCTTTTTTTGAGGTTAAAATGGAATACCTCTTTAAATTTGATCTTATATGTATTTTTTAGATAAATAGAGGATAGATTATTGTGTAGAAAAACGGAAAAAATGAAATTTAATTATGCAAATATAATGCTCCTTCAAATAATACGATATATCGCCTTTGTTGTTTTATGGCTAAACTTCTCTAATTTATATGGCCAAACAGGATTAGGTATCCATACAGTCGTCATTGACCCAGGCCATGGAGGAAAGGACCCTGGTGCAATAGGAGCAAAAAAGAACATGGAAAAAACAGTAGTGCTTAATGTAAGCCTAATGTTAGGTGACTTAATCAAAAAAAACTTTCCGGATGTCAATGTGGTTTATACTAGAGATGATGATCGTTTTATTGGATTAGCTAGAAGAGCTAAAATAGCCAATGAAATTGGTGCAGATCTTTTTATTTCAATTCATGCTAATGCAGCTGAAAATAGAGCGGCAAAAGGATTTGAAAGTTGGGTCCTGGGATTACACAGAACTAAAGCAGCATTAGAAGTAGCTAAGTTCGAAAACTCAGCCATTTTAATGGAAGATGACCATGAGCAAACCTATGAGGAGTTTGATCCTAATGATCCTGATGCATACATTGCTTTATCCATGAGACAAAATGCTTTTTTGGATCAAAGCTTAGTGTTAGCAAACTCTTTTCAAAAAGATTGTGAGAAAAAGTTAGGACTTAAAAACAGGGGAGTAAAGCAAGCAGGTTTTATGGTGCTTTATCGTGCAACCATGCCAGCAGTACTCATTGAACTTGGATTTCTATCACATGCTGAAGAAGAACTATTTTTAGCTTCTAAAAAAGGGCAGATTAGTCTAGCAAAACATATATTCGATGGATTCAAATTGTATAAATCAAAATACGATGGAGTAGATGAATCGTTACAAACTGCTTTAAATGAAGAAACCATAACTACACTGCCAGTGGACGAAAAAGGGCAAATATTTAAAGTGCAATTGGCTACTTCATCTACAAAGATTTCTACAGAACCTCAAAACTTTAATGGATTAAAAGGAGTAGAAGTGTATCTTAGTGGAAAATTTTATAAGTATACCTACGGAATTTGCAAGCAAAAGTCGGAAGCAAGCAATTTTCTTCAAGAAGCTATTGATGCAGGTTATGATACTGCATTTATTGTTTCATTTGATGACGGTAAACGACTGGATTGGAAAAAATTATAGTTAGAATGAGAGCTAAAAAAGAATTCATTATTGGTTTAGTTTCACTAATTGGAATAACCGGACTTATTGTAGGATTTTTTTTCCTAAAAGGACAAGAAGTGTGGAAGTCTAGATCAGCTTATTACACCATTTACAATAATTCTGAAGGACTAACAACGGGAAGACCTGTAAATCTAAACGGGCTTCAGGTAGGTATTATTACCAATGTATCTTTCGTTTCAGAGACGGACAAAAGCGTAATAGTTTCTTTTGAATTAAATGATCCAAACCTGACCTCCATTTCCTTGGGTTCTGTAATGCAGTTGAATTCAGATTTATTATCAGGGCCTTATTTAGATATTGTTTGGAATGACACTACGGCTTACTACAACGATCAAGACACTGTTTTATCCACCGTCTCCATGGCTTTAGAAGATCAAATCAATGAAAGGTTAATCCCTCTTGAGAAGAAAACAAATGAATTGATAAGTACGGCTGATTCAGCCATTAAAACCATTGAGGCTATTTTTAGTCGAAATACGGATAATCTAGATGAATCTTTTGATGGAATTAAAAATGCCATAAGAAACTTTGAACGAGTTTCAATAAGAGTGGACACCCTCATCAAAAATGAACGAATAAGAATTAGTACCATTTTAAGAAATGTAGCATCCGTTACAACCAGTTTAAAAGAAAGTAATGAAGAAATTACTTCTATATTAAGAAATGTTTCTGAGATTACGGATACGTTAACTAATGCTGATTTAGTAGGCACCATTGAAAACGCAAAGTCATCTTTGGAAGAGGTAAATGCCATATTATATGATGTACAACACGGAGATGGAACTTTAACTCACCTAATTCAAGATTCTACCCTTTATCATCAAGTTGATGACATGATAATTGAAGCTACACGACTTATAGAGAATATTAAAACATACCCTAAAAAGTATGTTCATTTCAGCATTTTTGGAAAGAAAGACAAACGTATTCTTGACGCTAGAGACGAAAAAGCACTTAAAAAATTTCTTCGAGATTCATTAAATTGATTTAAATGATTGGCCAAGTATTTTTCATATTATTACTGATCATTGGTTTTGGCTTGTTTGCTAGAAATATTCAATTTATTCGTCAAAACATAAATTTAGGTAGAGATACAGATAGATCTGACCAAAAATCCAAGAGATTAAAAACAATGTTGTTGGTTGCTTTTGGTCAACAGAAAATGTTTCAGCGAATTCTACCAGCTGTCTTTCATTTGTTTATTTATCTTGCTTTTTTACTTACCTCCACAGAACTTATCGAAATTATAGTAGATGGTGTTTTTGGTATACATCGTTTTTTTCATCCTTATTTAGGTACATTCTATACTCTAATCATAAGTACTATAGAACTTTTATCTGTCTTGGCTTTTGTGGCTACATTGGTTTTCTTAGCAAGAAGAAATCTATTGAAAGTCCCTAGATTTCAAATGTCAGAAATGTCAGGATGGCCTAAGTTGGATGGGAATATCATTTTATATTTAGAAATAGTATTATTGATTTGTGTCTTTACCATGAATGGGGCTGACGAGGCACTTTATCTTCAAGGGGAATCTCATCTTCCTGGAGAGGGAACTTTTGGGTTTTTGGTATCTTCATTTACCGGGCCGTTATTCCTTAGCTCCTTTGATATAGAAACACTTCATGTTTTAGAAAGGATAGGTTGGTGGGGACATATTTTGGTTGTATTTGCCTTTCTGAATTATTTACCCATATCAAAACATTTCCATATTATTATGGCTTTCCCAAATACCTTTTATAGTAATTTAAATAATAAAGGTGGGTTATCTAATCTTTCGTCGGTAAAAGAGGAAGTAAGCAAGATGTTTGATCCAAATTTTGACCCTTATGCTGCACCTTCTAATGATGATGTTGGAGTACCAGAAAGATTTGGGGCTAAGGATGTAGAAGACCTTACTTGGAAAAACTTAATGGACGCATACACCTGTACGGAATGTGGAAGGTGTACATCCGCTTGTCCTGCAAACCAGACTGGTAAAAAATTAAGTCCAAGAAAAATCATGATGGACACACGAGATCGTCTAGACGAACTGGGTAGGGCTAAAAGAAAAAATGGTAAAGATTATCATGATGGAAAAACTTTATTAGGTGATTATGTGAGTGAAGAGGAAATTTGGGCATGTACATCTTGTAATGCTTGTGTTCAAGAATGTCCGGTAAATATTGATCCACTTTCTATTATTATTGACTTAAGAAGATACGCCGTCATGGAGGAATCAAAGATTCCCTCCGAACTAGCTGGCATGTTAACAAATATTGAAAATAACGGTGCTCCTTGGCAATTCGCACAAGCTGATCGTTTTAAATGGGCTGAAGAATAAAATTATGTCAACATTAAAAGTACCAACTGTAGCTGAAATGGTAGCTAGAAATGAACAACCTGATATTTTATTTTGGGTTGGTTGCTCTGGAAGTTTTGATGATAGAGCCAAAAAAATTACTAAGGCCATTGTCAAAATTTTGAATTACTGTAATGTAAAGTTTGCTGTACTTGGTGCAGAGGAGTCTTGTACTGGCGATCCAGCAAAGCGTGCTGGTAATGAATTTTCATTTATGATGCAGGCCATTCAAAATATAGAGTTGCTAAAAGGATATCAGATAAAAAAAATTGTTACCGGTTGTCCACATTGTTTTAATACCCTTAAAAATGAATATCCAGAACTTGGAGGAAATTTTGAAGTGATTCATCATACACAGCTTATTAACCAATTGATTAGAGAGGGAAAACTACTACTTAAAGATGGAGGCTCATTCAATGGAAAGAAAATCACATTTCATGATCCTTGCTATCTCGGAAGAGCTAATGGGGTTTATGAAATCCCGAGAGATGTACTAAAAAAGTTAGATGCAGAACTTCATGAAATGAAAAGATCTAAAGCGAAAGGTCTTTGTTGTGGAGCAGGAGGTGCGCAAATGTTTAAAGAAGCAGAAAACGGCAACAAAGAAATTAATATTGAAAGAACTGAAGATGCTTTAGAAGTTAAACCTGATGTCATTGCTACAGGTTGCCCATTTTGTAATACTATGATGACGGATGGAGTGAAATATTTTGAAAAAGAAAATGAAATAGAAGTGAAGGATGTTGCAGAATTAATTGCAAATGCAGCTGATCTATGATTTTTAATCATTTCTCCCCAGACTCTAGGGTATGGTTATTTATTGCCAACCAGAAACTTAGTTCATCTCAATTCGAACAACTACATTTTCAATTTTCTAATTTTTGTGAAACTTGGAAATCCCATGGTACACCTCTCCATGGTGAAATAAAATGTATTCATGATCAACTTATTGCATTTGGCGTCAATCAACAGAATCTATGTGGCAGATCAGTGGATGCATTGATTCGATTTGTGAGAGATACAGAAGGTTCTTTGGGTTTAGATTTGTTAAATAGAAGTAGAATGGGATATCTAAAAAGTGATGTTTTTAATACCTTCTTCTTCCATGAAATGAAGAACCATAAACTAATTAATTCTATTAGTGCAACGACAATGATTACTAATAATTTTATTGAGAAGAATAGGGAAGAATTATTTATCCCTTTAAGTCAATCACCATTTAAAGATTGAATTTTCTCGTCATACGTCTTCTTTTCATGTAACATAAACCCTTCGAGAAATAAGGATTCTTTTAGTTGATCTATAGGAACGGTAATCCCCTTAGGATTACTTAAAAATGAAATTTGTCTTATTTTATTTTCGTCTACGAATATATTCATCATTTCACAGTTCACCTTGTTATACTCTTTTATATTTTTTTTTACTTCATCATCTGAAAAGTAAATGACCTCACCACTTTCTCTTATTTGAAGTTTTTTTAATTTATTCTGTTTAAAATATCCATTGAGCTCCTGTCCTTTTATCTGATCGTAATGATTGCTGTCTTTTTTTGTAATAATCATTCCGTTATTCTCTATATTCATACTAAAAACCACACCTTTGAAGGTTTTAAATACTATTTCTTCACCTGTTATCTGATTGCTGTCAATCCAAATAATTGGGTTTTGGATACACTTCATTATTGAATCATGTTCGTTCATAAAAATTGAATCACAATCACCATCAATTTGAGTGCCCTTTATTACTACGTTTCTAAAGCAGAATGTTTTTTTAGTAGTACTATCATGTACATGAATAAATTGATCAGCATAAACGTGAATGGTATCAATTGAATCGAACTGGGTCATTATAGCATGATCCCAAATTCTTACGGAATCTTTATTTTCATTATGGTATCCATATTGGCCAATGATTACTGTTTGGCTACTATCATCAATAATTTTAACTTTTCCTTTTGCAAATGCTTCTCCTTTTTGTTCGTGGTAGTAGACACTATCCGCATAAAATTGATAATTTTTGGAATCAATAACTATATTTCCCTTTAAAGACGATGTTTGATTATTGTTGTCAAACCATCCTTTACTGCATGAAATGGTAGAGTTTTTAGATTTAATTTCTGTATCGCCAATGATATTAGTCTTTTCAGTTTTGGTGTGATATACGAGCGTATCCGACAAAATTTGGTAATCAATATGTTCTAATCTCACATTTTTTTTAAAGAATAAAATCTTATTTAAAGAATTAAATCTCCCCACCTCACTATTTATAGTATAATTTTTGCCATGGTGTTTAATAAAACCTCCATCATTGTAATAGGCATTATTATTATTTTGATCATAGATCAGTGAGTTTGCATTTAATAGAATTTGATGGGTAATTAGCTTTACATTTCCATATAAATATGCTTTTTCTTCATTGCCAAAATAATGCAAGCTGTCACCATAAAGCTTCATACTGTCATTCTCTATAATTTTAATATTTGAATACGCTATAAATGAATTATTTCCCCTGTCATAAGTAGCACTGTCACAATGCATAACCGATTTATTATGCTTAAAAACTACTTGGTTCCAGAGAATCAGTAGACTTTTATCTTTTTTGGTAATCCCTTTACTTTGTTTCGAACTAAAGTTGATCTTTTTGGTTTTAGACTGGGAATAAGATGAATTAAAAATATAAAAACATAATATGATGCTTAAAACCCTCATACCGTTAAAACGGATATTATTTTAAATAATTATGCGACTACCTCACTATAGTCTCCGATCGATTTGGCCCCACGGAAACAATTTTGATAGGCACCTCTAATTCCTCCTCCAAATATTGGATATAATCTAATAATGCTTCTGGAAGATTGCTTTTGTCTTTTAGTTTAGTAATATCTGTATTCCAACCTTGAAACTTTCTATACACTGGTTTAGTCTCTTCAGAAATTTCAAATGGAAAATAGTTGAATTTTTCTTCTCCTATTTGATAATGTGTGCAAACGTGAATTTCATCAAAACTATCCAATACATCTGCTTTCATCATACATAATTCCGTAACCCCATTAATCATGATGGAGTATTTTAATGCGGGTAAATCTAGCCATCCACATCTTCTTTCCCTTCCAGTTGTTGCACCATATTCATGACCAATGTCTCTCATCTTTGTCCCCACATCATCACTAAGTTCAGTTGGAAAAGGACCACTACCCACCCTCGTGCAATAGGCCTTAAAAATTCCAATAATTCTTTCTATTTTATTAGGTGCCACTCCCATACCAGTACATGTTCCTGCAGAGATGGTATTGCTTGATGTTACGAACGGGTAAGTGCCGAAATCAATATCCAATAGAGTTCCTTGAGCTCCTTCAGCAAGCACTTTTTTCCCTTCTTTGAGGGCTTGGTTAAGATAATGTTCGCTATCAATATGTTGGAATCTTTTAAGAAACTCAATACTTGATAAAAATTCGACTTCTAACTTGTTATAATCAGAGTCAATTTCATCAAGAAGCTGAAAGTGCTTTTCTCTTAGTCTTTCAAATCTAGTCTTAAAGTTTTGACTTGAAATATCTCCGATTCGCAGGCCATTTCTTCCTGTTTTGTCCATGTATGTTGGGCCTATACCTTTAAGTGTTGATCCTATCTTTTGTTTTCCTTTTGCTTTTTCTGATGCCCTGTCTAACAACTTATGAGTGGGTAAAATTAAATGCGCTTTTTTAGAAATGAATAGTTTTGAAACTACGTCTACATTTAGTTTTTCTAATTCCTCGATTTCTTTTTTTAGAATTATAGGGTCTATTACTACACCATTGCCAATGACGTTTACTACGTTATCTCTAAAAATCCCTGACGGAATAGTGTGTAATACATGCTTAATTCCTTCAAATTCTAGAGTGTGACCTGCATTAGGTCCTCCTTGAAATCTTGCAATTATATCGTAGTCAGGTGTTAAAACATCTACAATTTTACCCTTACCTTCATCACCCCATTGAAGGCCTAATAGTACGTCAGCTCCCATAACTCATGTTCTTTTTAAAATCACTTAGATTTTTAATTTCTTGTTTTATTGTAAATATGGTGTTTAATTTTGTGGTAATTAATAAAGTATCAATGTTGCTGTTAATATTACATAAATAAGTATCACCTCCAAGGTTTCTAGTAGCTGAAAGAATCTTCAATAGCTGATTAAATCCAGAACTATTTATATAATTTAAATTTTGCATGTTAATCACTGCTGTATTGCAATTTTGACTAATAAGAGAGTCTGTTTTTTGCATAAATTCTTTGGCATCATCCTCCGTTATCAGCTTACCAACTAAATTTACCCATACATAGGGAGCCTCTTGCTCGATAGAATACTCAAACATTATTCTTTCTTTTTACCATAAAAATAGAGTTTGTGATCATTAATTTCTACATTATATATTTCTTCGATTGTCTTTCTTATATGTTGTATTCTTGGATCACAAAATTCAATCACTTCACCATCAGTAAGGATAAGATGATCATGTTGCTTGAATTCAAAAGACTTTTCAAAATTAGAACTATTTTGACCAAACTGATGTTTCTTGATTAATTCGCAGTCCAATAAAAGGTCTATAGTATTATAAAGTGTAGCTCTGCTAACTCTATAGTTTTTTTCTTTCATTTTAATGTATAATTCTTCAATGTCGAAATGACCCTTAATGGCATAGATTTCAGCAAGAATAGCAAATCTTTCCGGTGTTTTTCTATGCCCTTTTTCGTTTAAGTAGCTTAAAAAAGCTTCTCTTACTCTTTCTTGTATGTCTGAAATGTTTTCCAAAATATTTGACAAAAATAGAATTTAATTGATTATTACTCCATTCTTACGACTTTTTCAATTCCATCAATATTTCTTAATTTTTTTATAAGATTTTCTAGATGATTTTTATCGTAAACGTAAAGCATAATATTACCTTCAAATACACCGTCCTTAGAATCAAAGTTCAATGATTTCATATTGACTTTTTCTAAATCGGATATGATAGTAGTCAGTTCTTTAACCAGTCCTACATTATCTATGCCAATAAATTTCAGTCCGGTTATAAAAGCATCTCTCTTAATCTCTTTCCAGTTTGCAGCTAAAATTCGGTAAGCGTAGTTAGCTCTTAGTTGTCTGGCATTTGGACAATTATTTCTATGAATCTTAATTCCATCATTTATGGTGATAAAACCAAAGACCTGATCTCCAGGTAAAGGATTACAACAGGGGGATAATTTGTAATCTAAATTGGGATCTGCTCCCTCTCCAATAATTATTTCATTTTCATTTCCTCTAACACGTTGAACCAATGATTCGAAAGTGTGCTTTATGCTTTTTGTGATAGAAGAGCTGATGTAAAGTTGACCTGCTCTAGAACTAATCTCTTTGATTTTGCTAAGGTCAACTGTACCTTGAGCTATTTGAAAGAAAAATTCAGTGTGTTCTTTAAAATTATAATGTTTTAAAATAATTTTTAGATTATTTTCTGAATAATCAAGTTTTAAAGCATTAAGTTTTCGTTCTAAAATTTCTTTTCCATTAATGGCTAATTTCTTCCTTTCTTCTTTAAGAGTTTGCTTTATTTTAGATTTAGCTTTTGATGTAATGACAAAATTTAACCAAGCTTCTTTAGGAATTTGCTTTTTAGAAGTTAAAATTTCTATTTGATCTCCACTCTTTAGTACATAGCTTAAAGGAACTAACTTACTATTTACTTTAGCTCCAATACAACTAATTCCAATGTCTGTATGCACAGAGAAAGCAAAGTCTAAAGCAGTTGCATTTTTTGGCAACGTGAAAAGATCACCTTTTGGTGTAAAAACATAAATTTCGTCACTGTATAAATTGGTTTTAAAGTCATCAAGAAAATCTGAAGTATTCGAATCCTTATTTTCCATGATTTCTCTAATCTCAGAAATCCACTTGTCAAATCCAGGACTTTTATCTGGCCCTTCTTTGTACCTCCAATGTGCCGCAAGTCCTTTTTCAGCAATATTATCCATTCTCCTACTTCTAATTTGGACTTCAACCCATTTTCCAGTAGGACTCATTACTGTTGTATGAAGTGATTCATAACCATTTTGTTTTGGATATGAAATCCAATCTCTTAATCTCTCTGGATTTGGAATATAAAAATCAGTAACAATGCTATATACTTTCCAGCAATCAGCCTTCTCATCATGAGAATCTAGAATTATTCTAATGGCAAAAACATCAAAAACTTCTTCAAAATCAACACCTTTATCTTTCATTTTTCGATGTATGGAAGGTATTGATTTTGTTCTCGCCTTTAGTTTATATCGGAAACCTTGTTTATCTAGCTCTTTTTTAATGGGATGACTGAATTTTTGTATGTAACGATCTCTTACTGCTTTGGTCTTCTCTAATTTATTTTTAATCAGGTTATACTCTTTTGGATAAGTGAATTTGAAGGACAAATCTTCCATTTCGGTCTTTATAGAATAAAGTCCTAATCTGTGCGCTAAAGGGGCATATAAATATGCAGTTTCCGAAGCAATCTTGAGTTTTTTGATTTCCTTCATAGAATCCAATGTTCTCATATTATGAAGTCGATCTGCTAATTTGATAAGAATTACTCTGACGTCATCTGGAATAGTTAAGAACATTTTCTTAAAGTTTTCAGCCTGCGTGGAACTTGTAAAATCAAATTCTCCTGAAATTTTAGTTAAGCCGTCAATAATATTTCTCACTTTATTACCGAAATTGCTTTCTATGTCATTTAAGGTTATATTGGTATCTTCCACTGTATCATGCAATAGTGCACAAACGATAGAAGTTGGCCCTAAACCTATTTCATCGGCACAAATTCTTGCCACAGCCAATGGGTGAAAAATGTAGGGTTCTCCAGATTTACGTCTCATGGACTGATGGGCCTTTGAAGCTACATTAAATGCCTTTCTTATAAATTTGGTTTCTTCTTTTGAACGATTGGACTTAATAGATCTTAAAACACCTCTGTAGGCGTTAAGAATCATTTTATTTTCCAATTCAATGTCCATATGTTATTTTGCAGGGAGTACTAAGGTGCTTACTTCACCAAACCCAATCTTTATATCTTTGTTTTGAGCTGTGCCTCTCATTATCACAGTATCTCCATCATTGATGAATTTACGGGTTGATCCATCTGGCATAGTAATAGGTTGGGTTCCTTTCCAACTTATTTCAAGCATGGACCCATAGGCTTCTTTTTGATCACCAGATATGGTTCCAGAAGCAAGTAGATCTCCACATCTTATATCACACCCGTTAATGGTGTGATGAGCCAGCTGTTGGTTCATATTCCAGTACATGTTTTTGAAATTACTCTTTGAAACTATTTTTTCTTCTCCATTTGGTATTTTAATGGCTACTTCTAAGTCAATATCGTAATGTTTATCCCCTTTATATTCTAAATAAGGAAGTACTTCTGGGTATTGTTTAGGTCCTGGGAACTCATAAGGTTGTAAAGCGTCCAGGGTTACGATCCATGGTGACATAGAACTGGCAAAGTTTTTAGCTAAAAAGGGTCCGAGGGGAACATACTCCCACTTTTGAATATCTCTTGCAGACCAGTCATTAAATAGACACATGCCAAAGAT